>JARCMB010000252.1 GCA_030248825.1 Pseudanabaenaceae cyanobacterium MP8IB2.15
CCATCAAGATCGATCCAAGTATCTCCAGAAAAGCAGCCCCCTGCGGAATCTCCTTCGACGATGAAGACTTCAGACTCACGCGGATCGCGGGAACTGCAATCGGCTAATTTACCAGGCAGAGTGGAAGATTCTAGGGCAGATTTGCGACGGACTAGTTCTCTGGCGCGACGGGCAGCTTCGGCAGCATTGAAAGCTTGGACGGCTTTATCAAGAATCGCCGCAGCAACAGCAGGATGAAATTCTAAAAACTCGTTCAACACTTCGCCGACAAAGGAGTCAACAATGCCGCGCACTTCGGTATTGCCAAGTTTGGTTTTGGTTTGTCCTTCAAACTCTGGGTTAGGAACCTTGACCGAGATCACAGCAGTCAGACCTTCGCGCACGTTTTCCCCTGCGAGGTTGGAATCTCCTTCTTTGAGTTTTTTCAGCTTCCGTGCGGTGGAGTTGAGTGTACGAGTCAGAACCGCTTTTAGACCTTCTAAGTGCGTGCCACCATCAACGGTACGGATATTATTTGCAAAGCCCAAAACGTTGTCATTGTAGGCATCAGCGCACCATTGCAGGGCGACTTCTACCTGCACACTATCGCGTTCGCCAGTCACATAGATAATGTCGGGATGGATTGGCTCTTTGTCGCGGGTCATGTAAGCGACGTACTCACGAATGCCGCCATCATAGTGATAGGTCTCGACTCGCCCGTCTTCGGTACGTCGATCGCTAAAATCAATTTTTACGCCAGCATTGAGATAGGCTAGCTCTTTCAGCCGACCTGCGAGGGTATCGTAGTCAAAATAAGTATCAACGACAAAAATTTGGGAGTCGGGTTTAAACTTGACCTGAGTACCACGATTTGTATCGGGATCGGGTTCAGATTGAATGTCACCGACGGGAACACCACGTTCGTAGCGTTGTTTGTAGATCTTATCGTTGCGCCAGACGGTTGCTTCAACCCATTCAGATAGGGCATTAACGACGGAAACCCCTACGCCGTGCAAGCCTCCAGATACTTTATAGCCACCTTCGCCAAACTTACCACCTGCACCGAGGACGGTCATCACAGTTTCGAGCGCGGATTTACCAGTTTTTGAAACAACATCGACAGGAATGCCGCGACCGTTATCTCTGACGGTGACAGAGCCATCAGGTAAAAGCTCGACGCTGATTCGATCGCAATGTCCACCTAAAGCTTCATCAACGCTGTTATCGACAACTTCAAATACAAGGTGATGCAAACCTTTCGGCCCAGTCGTACCGATATACATTCCAGGACGTTTGCGGACATGCTCGATTCCTTCTAAAACCTGTATCTGATCGGCGTTATAGGTTTCTGCAACAGGAGATTTCACACTCGCACTGGCACTTTCAGCCACAGTTTCAGCCACATCTGAAGTCAGAGGTGGAATTACAGTTGAGGTCATGAGGGAAATCTCCAGATAAGTATCTCTAAGGTTTCGTTTTAACTCAGATGTCAAAACGCGTCTTGATTATAGCTTAAAAGCTTCCTAGAGGTATATAAGCTACCACAGCATATATTTTTTGGATTCAATGCCGATCGCTTTTTTTGCTGACGATCGAGATCTGAAATTCCCCACGCAATTTAGTGAGACAACATATATTCTTCAACTAAACGCATTTTCTGAACATGTTGTGCTTCTTCGAGTAGGAGGTTACCGAACTCTTTGAGCTTGTGCAGGCTGAAGTCGGGCGATCGAAACTCTGGAGGTGGCTCGATGCTATTCAGTAAGCGTAGGGAAACCCGATCGATGCCCACAGTATTAATGAAATTACGGACTTGTTCGTCGTAAAGGCGCGATCTCAAAGCACTAAAGAAATCGATCGATCGATCGGGAAATAAATCGACCAGTTGCTCAATTTCCCAAGGAGAGAGTCCATCCGCAGCAAAGATACCTTGAATAATGCCAATTCGATCGGTTCGATCGGGTTCCCAATAAAACTTGTCCATCCGACCATCCCGCACTAACGGCGCGTACAAAGTCGAGAAGTCATTACCCGTAACAATAATTGGCACGCGCTTAATCAGGTTGGAATCATAGCTGCCAGGCAATTGGACATTCGTGGGATTATCGGCAATATTCATCAATGTGGCGTTGACCAACTGGGTATTGACCGTATATTGTGTGCCTCGATCGACTCTACCCGCGCCAGCATCAAGATCTTCGATTAACAACACACACATTCTGCCCCGCACCCTTACTAGTTCCGCAGCTTCTCGATAACGAAGTCGAATTAAACGGGCGGGGTCACCTGCATCGGGACTTTCCAACTCCCCACCAGACATACGGACTGGCTCGATCCCCATGCGCTCAAATAGTAAGCTGCACTGAAACGATTTCCCTTCGCCTTTGCGACCGTGCACACCCAAAATCAGAGGTACGCTGACCCCTGCTAAATTCATGAAGTTTTTGGTAATGTGGACTGCCAACTTGTCGGAAAAGCGTGGCGAAAGGTAATAGGACATAGAAGTTTATCGATCGGTAATGGACGAAATCAATGCTTACTGATGATACTGTGTTAGCCTGAACGAAATACTGCACACCAACAAATCAGTATGAAAACTATAACGGGATCTCGCTACGTCACTCGTAAGTCTGAAATCTTGTCAGGTGAGCCAATTATAGACGGGACTAGAACACCAGTAAGGGCGATCGTTGAAAATTGGCGTTTAGGCATCAGACCAGAAGAGATTCCATTGCATTTACCTCATCTAAATCTAGCTCAAATTTTTGATGCTCTTGGCTTTTACTTGGATAACCAAGCAGAAATCAATGAATATATTGAGTACAACCATGTACCCGATGAGCTAGTACATCCAGCTATTAAAGCTAGATTAAGCCAAAAATGACAATTTTCGCCTTGACAGCAGATGAAATTGCTAATCAGTTACTTTACCTTTAAAGTGAGGGAACTTATATAGATTTTGAGAGTTGATAAGTAGTCAAAACTTCTGACAGTAGTGATGTTGTTTATGCGCTCTAGAAATGTATTTGTAGGTTTATGCTTTCTAGTTTTGGGTTTCTCTAATCCAGTATTAGCAGAATCGATATCTCAAGTTTCTGCTAAAGATCGAGTAATCACACCAGAATCGATCGAGACATTTCGCAATCAAGGCTACAGAGGTATCCAAGCATTTCTTAGTACTTATAAGAGCGAACTCTCTCAGCGTACTTGTCGGAATGCCATCTCAGCCTTTACTGCAAAGTTTGAATTCTAATAATCTCAAGGCAAATACGGTAAGCCCTAGTCCTGATGCTCGGATTGCGG
>JARCMB010000253.1 GCA_030248825.1 Pseudanabaenaceae cyanobacterium MP8IB2.15
TTGATTATCAGATTGATTACTAGATCCGCTCTCGATCGATAATTCACCACCATGAAGCTGAACTATCGTCAGCACAATTGCTAGACCCAATCCCGATCCTTCCTGCTCGTATAACTTGCGTTCAAATTGCATATGAGCACCGATGTTCGCAATCTGTTCTGTGGTCATGCCGCGCCCCCGATCGATGATATCTAAATCGAGGTTTCGATCGCGATATTTGACAATCACATCAACAGGCATACCACGATCGGAATACTTAAACGCATTATCAAGGATTTCTTCGACAATCTTTTGCAGTCGGTTAGAACCAATACAGACTGTGACTCGATCGAGTTCTGCTTGAAATTGCAAATTCAAATCTGATATTCGATCTGATTGAGTGGCTTTTTGCGTGGAGATCGTCGCGATCAGAGACTCAACCCCGTTTGTACCTTCTCGCTTCAGCGCATCAATCTGCTCTGGGTCTGTGGCAATTAGTTCCAATTCAGCATAGAGCAAAAAATTCTGAATCAAGCGATATAGTTGCTCGGCACAGATATGGATATCCTGAGCCATTTCTAGAATCTCAGCAGGTGAGATCGAAGCGTGTTCTTCTACCAGAATATCCGCAAAGCCTAATATCCCATTTAACGGTGTCCGCATCTCGTGAGGGAGTGACAGAGAGATACTTTGCCGCAGCGCACCCAATTTTAGTTTGATTTGATTTTCGACAATGCCTCGCTTTTTTAATTGAGTGGCAATTGCATCTAAAAGGTCAACCCGACTAATCGGTTTGGTGAGATAATCATCCGCTCCCATTTTTATCCCCAGCCGCATATCAGTTCGATCGGCTTTAGCGGTCAGAAATATAAACGGAATCATGCTTAACTCAGGATCTTGATTGAGTTCATCTAAGACCCCATATCCATCCAAAATTGGCATCGTGATATCGCATAGAATCAAGTCAGGTTTATGTTGCTTTGCCAGTTCTAATCCCAATACGCCATGATCTGCGGCAATTGCGACAAACTGACTAACTTCTAAAATATCGATTAGACTCTCCAGAATAGTTGCTTCGTCCTCAATTACCAGAATAGTTGTCATAACCCTCTCAAAGATATTTTTGATTGAACTTACCCTTCTTTACTCAATCTTTTACCCAATCTCTATACCTGAAGACGGCGATCTGATACTAGAAGGCGACGAAATTCCTCGGCGGGGATGGGACGGCTGAACACATAGCCTTGAATTTCATCGCATTGATTTTGGCACAACAGCTCAAGTTCTGCTCTGGTCTCTACACCTTCAGCAATTACTTTTAATCCCAAACTATGTGCCATTTGAATAATTGCGATGGCAATCGCTTTATTTTTCGGTTCGCTAGGCATATTCCGAATAAAGCATTGATCGATTTTTAGGGTGTCAAAAGGGAATTGTTTGAGATAACTCAGAGAAGAGTATCCTGTACCAAAGTCATCGATCGATATTTGGATACCTAAAGCCTTTAATTCACGCATTTTGGCGATACTAGCTTCAATATCTCGGATAATCACACCTTCAGTTACCTCTAATTCTAGGCAACTTGGATCGAGATCGGTTTCTTCCAACAGATGGATGATCTTTGTTGTAAGGTTGATCTGCTGAAACTGCCGCCCCGACAAATTTACCGCTACCTTGAGATAATTCTGCCTGTTGACATCCTTGCTCTGAGAGACAATTTCTTGCCATTCTTTCGCTTGACTGCAAACGGTGCTCAGTACCCACTCCCCAATCGCGATGATCGCGCCATTTTCTTCTGCTAAAGGAATAAACTTGTCGGGTGAGAGTAAACCATATTCGGGATGATACCAACGCAATAGAGCTTCAGCTCCAATAATTACTCCTGTGAGTAAATCAATCTGTGGCTGGTAATACACCTGAAACTCATTTTTCTCTAAAGCACGGTGCAGACTTGCCTCTAGTGCCAACTGCTCATCGGTATCAGTTTCGATATCCTTGGTGTAAAACTGATAGCAATTTCCACCCTGTTGCTTGGCATAGGACATCGCCGTATTAACTTGTTTGAATAGTGAGTCAATATCTCGCCCATCTTGAGGGTAGAGCGAGACACTAATGCTAGCGGTGAGATAGACTTCCTGCCGATCGATCACAAACGATCTAGTCATTTCCTCAAGGATACTCTGAGCGACATTGTTAGCTTCACCCCTAGGATCGACAGCATTGAGAATGATCGCAAATTCATCGGCATCTGTCCTTGCCACCACATCATTTTGGGTAACGCAACCCAATAAACGTTGGGCTACAGTCTGAAGCAAGTTATCGCCAAACACTTGTCCTTTGATGTCATTAATCCGCTTAAATCGATCGAGGTCAATTAATAAAACCGCAATCAGTTTACCCTCAGCCTGAGCTTGTGGCAGCAGTCGAGCGAGATGTTCGCGCAGAGATAGTCGATTTGGCAGATCGGTCAGACTGTCATGATAAAGCGAGTAATTGAGCCGATCTTGAGTTGCTTGCATGGCGTTATTCAGATGCACTCTAAAATGTGTTTCGATCGCCGCTTGTTTGGCTAATCGTACAGAAATCGCTAGCAGGAGTTCCAACTGTCCAATTGGCTTTAATAGATAGTCATCGGCTCCTAGGTTCATCCCCCGTCGGATATCTGACTTATCCGCCCTAGCGGTTAAAAAGATAAACGGAATTAAGCTAGTAGATGGCTCATTTCTCAATGCCCCCAAAACACCATAGCCATCCAGTTCTGGCATCGTCACATCACAGATAATCAGATCTGGTTTGTGAATTTTAGCCAGCCTCACGCCCATCAGTCCGTCTTCAGCCCCAATTGCTTCAAACTCGTTACAGTTTCCTAAAATCTCTAGGATGTCTTCTCTGATCGACTCTTCATCTTCGATGATTAGAATTTTTTTCATCCGTGACATTTTCCTTAGTTCAATTTGGCTTCGATCTAGCAGTTGCCAGATCATCGGGACTTGTCGTCTTAAACGAGCGCAAAATAATGATACATTTCAAAATGAACTGCATGAAACCTAGTAATCACATCAAAACTAGGCTATAGAAGTGAAAATCTCGTCTAGTTTCAAGCCACTCCCTAACTTGAACTAAAACTACTCGTACAGACATTGCACTTTTGCTAGCTATAAGTTTTCTATGTTATCTTTGCTCAAAAAAAATAGAAGCTGCAAAACATAGATTAATTGTTCAGTCCTAAGTTTAGCAGGAAGCGAAAGAGTACGCCATTTATCTCAACTTAGTCGAATAGGTATTATTACTGTCACTGTTGTGCCGACATTAATCTCGCTATTAACTTCGATCGATCCACCATGCAAATCTACCGACTTTTTCACGATCGCCAACCCCAGCCCCGTACCAGAGATCGCACCGACATTTCCACCCCGATAAAAAGCGTCAAACATGTTCTCGATGTCCTCAGGGGGAATACCAAGACCATAGTCTTGGATTTTAAAAATTATCTGAGTTGAATTGGGCTGAACAGCTTGGCTAGTGTTACTAATTTCCTCAGCGTAAGTCAGCTCAAATAAGATTTTGCTACCCGATGGTGAGTACTTGATCCCATTCGATAACAAATTTATCAAGATATTACGCAGCAACTTTTCATCCATCAGCACCAGAGGGATGAAAGGTTGCTGGTGTCCCATAACTTCGTGTTTAACCCTAAGCTCGATCGTGTGATTAATGCTGATGCTGTATTGGATCTCTTCAGCAAGTTCGCGGCAAAGTTCAACAATGTCGAGACTTGTGGGGTTTAGTTCGAGCTTGTCGGCATCAGCTCTACTAAAGGTGAGAATATCATCCAGCAAAAATGTCATGCGTTTAACGCCTTGCTCAATCCGCTTGAGACGGATATGACGTTTGGGACTATCCCACTCATGTCCTTTGCTTTGTAATAGATCGGCTGAGAGCGAAATGCTAGTCAGAGGTGTGCGAAATTCATGCGAGACGGTACAGATAAATTGCGATCGAAGTTTGGCAAGTTCTCGTTCGGTTTCGAGTGCACGCTGGGTTTCAGCTTCAGCCCGTTTGAGTGGTGTGATATCGGTCGAGATGCTACAAAGGGCATTGGGCTGCCCGCGATCGTCTAGCAAGGGAAACAAGACAGAAATATATGTGTATGTATCATCTTCGAGCGGCACTAATTCTTCGATCGTGATTGGGATGCCTGATGTCAAGACAGCGCGATGATGCTCTTCATAGGTAACGGCGATTTCTGGGGGGAAGATATCTTGGCTGGTTTTATGCGCCATTTCCGCCCCAGTGACTTTAAAAATCTTCTCAAACTGGTGATTGACCATGATGTACTTGCCTTCAAGGTCTCTGAGATAAATAATCGCATTGGAGTTATCGAGAATTGCCTGAAGCCGTTGCTCACTCTGACGCAGCTCGACAGTTCGTTCTCGCACGGTTTTTTCCAACTCGTCACGAGATCGCTTTAGGACTTCTTCAGAAAGTTTGCGCTCAGTAATATCCCACGCCAAGCCCACTAGTCCTAGGGCTTTGCCATCGGTGTCACGATGCACACTTTTGCTGCTTAGAAATGTGCGTGTGTTTGTACCAATTTCTAATACTTCTTCGAGCATTTGCGATTCGCCCGAACTGATTACATGACGATCTGATTCCCCGATCTGCTGGGCGGAGGTTAAGGGGAAAATCTCCTCATCGGTTTTGCCGATCACCTGTTCTGGCAGGAGATTAAATGCTCGGAGCATCGAAGAATTGACCAGTAAATATTGCCCCTTTAAGTTCTTGACAAATAGATGTTCGGTTGTGCCTTCGACCACAGCTTCTAAGAGACTGTAACTTTCTTCTAATTTGGCTTCAGCCGTTTGACGATAAGTCTCAAATCGATCTCCAGATATTCGATCGACCTCTCTAACCGTGGCGTAGATGCAGCGATCGAAACTCTGCGACACACTCCAGCTTAAACAGACATAGCTCCCATTTTCACAGAGAAATCTAGTTTGAAAGCAGATCGGGGAATTTAGATCGGCTTGATTCTGGGCATTAATATTGGCACTGGTATTGGTGAACTGCTGATTCACGCTTGATACATCGTCGGGATGTAAGAACTCTAACCAAGGACGAGAGCGCAATTCTGCTAATGTCCAACCCACTATATGCTGCCAAGCTGGGTTAAGTAGCTGAAAGTAGCGATGTTCGATCGTACAAAGTAGATCGGGGCAGAGGTTGAAAAAATCTTGAACAGAAGCTGAATTTAACATCAGGAGATCCTCAACAACTGGGGACGATGCTTAAACAACTTTAGGGTTTCTTTAAAGTCATTGTCAATATCGTAGGTGACATAGGTATTAATATCAGCGATCGATTTGAGGTAATCGGAGCGTGACGATCGTCTGTTCGTCAGGAATACTGGCTATTTTGAGATCGCCGCCATAAAGTTTAGCTAGCCGACAAGCAAGTGTAAGTCCTAAGCCTGAACCTTGTTGTTCGTATAGTTTTCGCTCAAATTGCATATACGCGCCAATGTGATTAATCTGCTCTAAGGTCATGCCGCGTCCATAATCACAAAAGCTCATGATCGCAACACGATCGAATTCAGACCTCTCAACACTTACTTTCACAGGTGAACCAGACTTAGAGTATCTGAAGCAGTTATCAACTATCTCCTCGACAATTTTGATCAGTCGATCGATTGGCATACTTACTGTCAAATCTTTCGTGAATTCTAGGGATAAATCTGTCAGTCGATCGAACTGGTGGGCTTTTTTTTGGATTAGATCCAGAAGCAGATCGCAAGAAGAGAATTCGGTGGTGGATTTACTTAGTTCGGCGAAATTGGGTCTGGTTTCGGCAATTTCTAGCTCAGCATAAAGCAGATAGTTTTGGATCGTGCGATAGAGATTTTGCGCCGCTCCATGAATACTTTCTGCCATCATCTGCTTTTCTCCATCTAGGCATTCGATCAACAGTTCCGAGAAACCTAAAATCCCGTTTAGTGGTGTACGGAGTTCGTGGGGTAGAGTTTGGGAAATGCTTGAGCGCAGGGCATTGAGTTCGGTTTCGACCTTTTTCTCGAACACAGCCTGTTTTTGCAGTCGCACTGCGATCGATGCCAAAAATTCTTCGATCGAAAACGGCTTAGTCAGATAATCATCGGCTCCTAAACCCATACCTTGGCGGATATCATCTTTTTCCACCCTAGCCGTGAGGAAAATAAATGGAATTGATTGGGTCGTTTCATCTTCGCGGATGGCTTTTAAGGTCTCGTAGCCATTAAGTTCGGGCATGGAAACATCACAGACGATCAGATCGGGTAATTTGGCTTGAGCCAAGGCAAGACCAGCTCTGCCATCACCAGCACTCAAAACCTCAAATCCCTCGATCTGTAATAATTCTACGATTTCTTCACGTAATGACTGTGTGTCTTCAATCACAAGAATTGTAGTCATGAAATCTTAAA
>JARCMB010000254.1 GCA_030248825.1 Pseudanabaenaceae cyanobacterium MP8IB2.15
AGTGGCACAATTGGTAGCACATTGGATGTCCGTCGGATTTTGCCATGCCGTCTTGAACACCGATAATATGTCAATTACAGGCGAGAGTTTTGACTATGGACCGTTTGCGTTTATCGATCGATACGACCCCAAATTTACAGCAGCATATTTCGATTACTCTGGTCGCTATAGTTACGCCAACCAGCCCGCTGTCTGCTATTGGAATCTCGAGATGTTGCAATATCCACTCAAATTAGTGATGGCGGCAACGGATCTAGAATCTGGTTTAGCCAAGTTCAAAGATTATTATCGCGAAGCCTATACAGAGAGAATGCTACACAAACTAGGCTTGAGTAAACTTTCAGGGCTTGAAGCAGAAGAATTAATTATCTCAACCCTCCAATTGCTCTCGATCGTTCCCATTGGATATCATGATTTCTTTATCAAGCTCAGACAGGAATTTAACTCCAGTTGGCGCGATCGACCCGATCGAATCTTGAGTGAGATTAACATAGAACTAAACGATCCCCAAACCGAAATCTTGCAAAAATGGCGATCGATCTATCATCACATCTTAATCAGGATGCCAGAATCTGAAATGGGGTCGATCGAGCAAAGACTAAAACAACACAATCCGCTCAGTATCTTGCTCCGACCCGAAATCGAAACTATCTGGGAACATATCTCGATCGAAGATAACTGGGAACCATTCTATAATCTAGTAAAGCGCGTTCAAGCAATCTAAATCAGTAACTAGGACAAAACTATGACTGAGACATTAACTCAACTTGATATCCCTAAAGGCTTTCCCGACCATACCCAGTTACCAGACAGGGACAACAATTTCGTGAAAAATTTCCAAGAACACCCACAAAGTATTATCCTGACCGACTCCTTAACCGAAGTCCTGCAAAAACTCCATCCCAATCAAGATTATTGCATCGGTCAAGACTGCGGCATCTACTGGCGCGAAACCGAGCCACCCGAAACGGGAGCTGTAGCCCCTGACTGGTTTTATGTGCCAAATGTCCCCGCTAAGCTCGATGGTAAATCAAGGCGTTCGTATGTACTGTGGCGCGAGTTTATGGCTCCTTGGATCGTGCTGGAATTTGCCAGTGCGAATGGCGAAGAAGAACGAGATCGCGCCCCACTCCAACTGATGCCTGATGGCAATATTAGCAAGCCTGGCAAATTCTGGGTATACGAAAAAGTGATCAGATCTCCCTACTATGCGATCTATGAAATCAACCACGAGCGATTAGAAGCCTATCACCTAGTAGACTTCTCATATCAAAAAATCGAGCTGAATGAACGCGGTCATTATCCGATCCCGCATCTAGGAGTGGAATTAGGGCTGTGGCAAGGAAGTTACCAAAATCAAACCCAAATGTGGTTAAGGTGGTGGGATCTAGATGGCAACTTGCTATTAACAGGACATGAGCAGGCTGGACTAGAAAAATTGCGAGTCGAACAAGAGAAGAAACGAACTGCACAAGAGAAAAAACGTGCTGACAAGGAGAAAAAACGTGCCGACCAAGAAAATCAAAAACTTGAAGCATTACTTGAAAAGCTTCGATCGATCGATCCCGCCCAATTACAAGCATTGGGAATCGAACTTAATGATTAGTTCACCTCTATGACTTTGCCATCTTGGCTATCGATCGCGATTATATGTTTTCTGACTGGTTTTATCTTCAGCAAGCTGTTTCCGTATAACTTTCGCTGGTTCATGCAACTGCGTCGTCCTCGCTGGTTGACTTTCGAGCGAGCGATTCCATTTATTTGGATATCCATTTTTATCTGCGCGATTGCCTCAGCCACATTCGTTTGGGAAGCCGATCCTGCAAAGTTAAACACTTGGATCTTAATGGCAGGATATCTAATTGTCGAATGTGCAGTCTTATCCTATACCCCGATCATTTGTCGGTTGCGGAGTTTGAAAGCAGGATCGATCGCTGGTTCGATCGGCTTTATATTGGGAGTTATACTCAGCACACAAGTTTGGCAAGTCTCTACTTGGGCGGGTGTTTTATTACTGCCATATTTGCTCTGGAGTCCAATCGGAACCTATGTGACATGGGCAATGATGCGGCTCAATCCTCAAAGCTAGATCGGCTGACTTGGGGAGAAATGCGCTGAGTCGGCGATAAAGCGGTCAAATCGTTAATATTGCGCTGCATATTTGTACAAATCGCATCCAGAGGTAAATCATTAGGATCGCGCCCAAACGGATCTTCGATTTCGATCCCAATTTCCTCGATCCCCAAAAGCGTAAAGCTAATTAAGCCAACAACTGGGCCTGTGAGCCATTCTAAACCAGCCACCATTTGAAAGGGCAAAGAAAGGCAATAGATTAGGAGTAATTGTTTGAGATGGATATTGTATGCCACTGGCATTGGCGTTTTTTGGATACGTTCACACGCTCCCAAAGCATCCACCATAAAGTTCAGCAACTCATTCATCGCTATCAATTGATGCGTATTTAAACATCCCCTTTCGTGTTGCTGTTGCAGGTAATCGCTAATCCAAAAAGCTATTTCGAGTGCAGGGTGATTCATCGATTTCAGTTTCTCAAACTGCTCAGGTGCGATTAATCCTGCTAATTCTGCACTGACTGGTTCGTGACGAAGATGGAGTTTCATCGCCACGGCAAAAGCAGGTAACAGCCGCACCGCTCTAATTTTATTTTCCCGATCTTCTAACTCTTTCTCCAATACCGCCACCCAGATTTGACGTGCCAGATTCCGCACTGTATTCATCAGACTCCCCCAAGCTTTGCGCCCTTCCCAGAAACGCTCGTAGGCAGTATTTGTCCGAAACACCAACAGTAATCCCAACACAATATTGGGAATCAGCCCCGCCAAAATTGGTAATGAGACCGCAAATCCATAACCATAAAGAATCGAGATCGAAGTCCCAAATGCTGTACAAACAAGAGTACGCGGCAAGATCTCAGGAATCACCGAACCCTTAAGTTGCAGAGCTATACTAAACCAACGTTTTTTTGCCATAGATAAGGAACTACCTAATCTTTCCTAGAGAAATGAGGAGAAATTAGCTCTCAAACTAAGTGATCATCGATCGAATTGGCAACAGCATCAAGATAAGCATCAAGTTCCATCCCATGAGCTTTGGCAAATAAATTAAGCGTATCGGCTTTTGTGCCTTCGCCTAGTTCAATTCGTCGTACTTGACGTTCAGACAACCCAGTAATGTCTGACTGCCGCAGTTTGTGCTGTTTACGTAAGGTAGCGATCGCCTTACCAAAAAGTTGATTGTGAGTTGATTTGAGAGCTTCCAGCTTTTGTTTCCAAGCTGGATCTGTGACACAACGGAAAGCATCGAGGTCAAGATGAATATCTGCACCCTCCCAATAAAGATAGCTGCCATCATCAGCAATTGTAAAACTCTCTCGTTGCTCGGTTGGAATCCTCTTTAATGCTGGCATTAACTGAAAAGGAACTTCAAACTTCTCCATCCCACAACTAAAGACCAACAAGCGATCGCCTATAACTGTGGCATCAGCGATTAATTGTTCCTGCGCTCCCATACTC
>JARCMB010000255.1 GCA_030248825.1 Pseudanabaenaceae cyanobacterium MP8IB2.15
TCTGCGTTCCTTGCCCTGAGAGGTTGGCTATGAGTATTGCAGGATGCGAAGAAAAAGCCGCCCTAGAACGGCGGGGCTTTAGACCCAATTTCTTGGTAACTTGAATTGCTGAAGCTGTGTCGATGGCATCGGTACTTGGCACAGCACGATCTCACCGCGATATAGTTGCATCTGCAAAAAGCTCATCATAGATATCGTTTTCGGCACTCAACCAATTTTTATGAGCCTGAGATTCAATTTTCAATCCGCAAGATTGCTTTTTGAGTAATAACGCTAGTTCGAGCAAGCTAGACAAATGCTCTTCTGGTAGTTCGGCAATAGTTGCAAGCAATTTTTTATGAGTTTCCATAGGTCAAATTTTTGCTAAAGTTCATACCCTAAAACTTCTTAACTGCTTACATAATAGCCTCTCATGCTTGCAGCGAGAACGGCGAAATATGCTGTCTGCTAATAGGGAAATTTATCTTAGCGACCAGACTTCGTATCGATCGCCAACTTGGGTGAGAACTTGACCCGCATTATTCCCAGGCAAAATCGTAATCCAACGGCGACCACTGTTTGCCGAAATATCGCTGAATAAAATATTTCCGTCACGATCGAAGGCAATTGTGACGGGATAGTATCGATCGCCAGCATCAATCTGATTTCGATCGAGTTCTAAAATAAAATCAAGCTGATTGTCTCCAGTAATATCGATCGACTGAAATGACCAGATCGCAATCTGGCTTTTGAAATCTTCCAGTTCAAGTGAAACTTGCCCAACTTTTTGTAACTCGTTGTAGAGAGCTTGAATAATTTTTGCTTCGATCCTTTGGTCAAAATTCTGCAAATAAACCGTAGAACTTGATGAGCTTGTGAAGATATTGTCGCTGGTAACTAATGGCAGAAAATCTCCTTTACCGCGACTTTCATCGATCGATTTAGCTAAGCTGTCATAACCAGTTGCCAAAATTTTCAGCGATCCATCCGCACCAATCGAGATCGATCGAGCGGTCAGAGAAGATGTCTCTCGAATCCCATTGATATCAGTCAGTGTCGCGGTGAGAAAGTTATTTTGCTCCAGTCCTAAAGCTTCCCAGACCAGAATCGGCGATCGTCGCCCAATTTCGGGAAAAGCGCCATTAATCCAAGTATTACCATCCTTAATCACCGAAACATCAACTCTGAACCATACTTGCCCAGGCAGTAAGTCAGGGAATTTAATTTGCCACTGTGTTCCTGGCGAGCCCTTGCCCAGAGGAGTTACAGTCCCCAAAAGTTGTTCGGGCTTCATTTTTAAGGGGGAGATATCAGATCTTTGTAATAAAGCGATCGCCCTTTCTGTGGAAGCTTTTTGCGCCGTGAGCCACTGCACTGCTTCAGGCAATCCTTTGCGCTGTAAAAATACTAATGCGCCCCAGATTTTGACTTCTAATTCTGGTTTGACTTTAAGCGCGGCTTTCACTCTCGGCCAGACGTGGTAGTTGTCGGTCACCATCATCTCTGCCACACTCTTCGCCGCAAAGTCAGAAGCCTCGGCAATTTTTAAGGCTTCCTGCCAACGTCCATCCAAAATCAGCATCAAAGCTTGTTGCCCCGAATCTGCCAAGGTTCGATCGGCTTGCTCAGCCGTAATTTTGGCGTGATAATCAATCAGTTCGTATTGCTCTTGCATAAATGGCGATAGAGATTTGCCCTTTGCTTGCAATTCCGCTTTGAACCGATCGAACTTAGCGATCGAAGGTGACCATAACCCGCCACTGGCTAAGACTAGAGCATCACTGTAATTTTGGGGTGACTTGAGGGCTTCATTCAGCGTAATCTGCCTGAGTTGAAGCGGATTTTCCAAACTAGCAGTAGGCTGGACTCGAAATACTTGAAAATCTAGCTCAAAAGACTGGGTTTGGTCAATTACTAGCTCTGGCTGATCGGATAGCAGCAGATCTGGGGGTTTTGGATCTGCTTCTGGCTCCTGACGCTTGACCTCTAAAAAATTTCGCCACTCAGGCAATTTCTGGGCTGGAATCACCCATTCATCTACTTGATTTAATTTCGGCTGGGGTTGGGGCACATAGCAAAAAATTTGACCGTAGTTGGTTTTGCCCTTGCTCCCGATTGCCATAAACCAGATACCTTTGCTGGGTGGAGTGCCTTCGATCGAACTTAATTTCATCAGAGGCATTTTGTTGCCTGTGGGTTTAACCTTGGCGAGATCTTGGCTATATCGAAGTTCGATCGACCTGATGTAATGTTCATCAAGCGGCATTACCTCTAGTTTTTGCACCAAGCGTAATTTGCCTTTGCCAACATCCTCTGAGATTGTTTGATAAACCCTAATCTCCTCGATTTCTTTGGTTTTATCGATCGTTGGATAAATATATAGACCTTCAGGAGCTGGTGCTTCAATTTGTAGCCGTTCGCCTAACTGGAGTTGGAGATCGGCTAATTCTTTGGTTATTTCAGCTAGGGTTTGAGGTGGATTCAGGTTTTGAACGGGCGCGACAGGAGCTTGATAAAAAGGTAGCAAGAACAGGGCTGGAGATGCAGGATTGGTCAAATATTCATAGCCCAAAAATGAGCTTGTCCCGATCGCAATCAAATTCAACAA
>JARCMB010000256.1 GCA_030248825.1 Pseudanabaenaceae cyanobacterium MP8IB2.15
AACTGGTTCATTGCGGTAACGACAAATAATCAGCGAAAAAGCCGAATCGAAAAGCTTTGCAAAGTCATTATTTTCTGCGATTCTGGATCTAAGTTCTGGCAATTTGACAACTAGGGTATATTTCTGGGAAAGCTAGATCTTTCCTCTAGGCTGTAACTCAATATCAGGAGTAATTTAATGCGAAAAAATTTGTTTGGTGTGAGTGTATGTTTGGGAGCACTGGCAGGAGTTCTGTCTGGGGCATTTTGTCTACCTGCTCAGGCAGATCCTCTGTACGGCAAGTATGTAGGGAAATCCGCGATCAGAGAGCAAGCGGGGACTAATTCTGATGTCTACGCTTTGAAGGCGGTAGAAGCGATTAAAATCCCGATCAATACTCCTAGTACTTTATACGAATACACCAGTGCGGTGATGAGAGCTAAGAGCGCGATCGAATTGGCACAAAGGTCGGAAGCTCCAGGCAATATTGAGCTATTAAAAGCGGCGATCGACAAGCATTTATTGGCGATCGAATTTATGAATGAATGCAGCAGCCTCAAAAACGACTTTTTCTGCGATGAGAAACAAGCCTCAGTCGCCGAGGTATTACGTCGCTATCCCAAACCCCGCAGGATTGAAACAATCGCCCCAAGATCTGTAGTCGAAGCCCTCAACCGCTATCCCAGACCTTGGTTTGCAACCAGAGTGCGGGCAGACCTGCGTCAAGTCGTGGAATACGTTCCCTATGCCGAGCAAAAGAATGTGCTGAAACTGCTGTGGACACAAGCCCGTGAAGATACCAGAAAAGCCGCGATCGTATTAGGAATGCCCTACCCAGGTATATAACCCTAGTCTAAGTAAGCGACTCCTTGGGTGACAAATCGATCTCGATCGATTCCAGGGGATAAATTCCAATCTTGCAAGTAATCTTTGACTTGCTCGTTCAAACTGCTCTGTTTTGGCACAACAATTCCCGCATTAGTCGGATCTGCTTCTGTGACAGGGCGAGGGTCAAACAAATAATGGACGGCAGCAGTTTGGAGCGATCGAAGCTGGCGGTAATCCAGTTGGAGTTGGACTGACTTAGGCAAATTAATTACCCGTTGTCGCACGAGTTTGTCGGCAATGTCAAATTTTGCTGCTTGCTCGGCGATCGATCGATCGATCGTCTGAGCATCTTTGCCACTAGCATCAATGATCGGTAAATCCAAAGTGCGGCGGGGTGAAGATAAGGCATGAAATTTAGCTGTATGACTCGACAAGTCAAATTCGATCAAACCTTTGTCTTCCTCAGCTTCTTTCCAAATATCATTACTAGTGCGTTCGATCGCGCCAGCATAGTAGGCATTGCGACCCAAGTGTGTAAACGTATGGTAGTGACCGCAGGCAACATAATCCCACGCTAACTCCATCACATCCGCAGGAATATCATAACCACCGTAGTCATTGATTCGATCGCTATCGACCGTACCGTGCAACATCAGCAGGTTGTAGGCAAAATCAGGATCGGGACGAATTTGGATATGCTCTGTCTGTTCGAGTGAGTTGTGGGGCAAACAAAACACCTTGACTTGAGCATTACAGGCAATCACCGCTTCAGGCTGACTAGTGACGACGGTAATATCGGGAATCAAACCCAATAATTCCAAAATGCAACGATTATCCGATGACTTGATCGACTCATGATTGCCAGCAATCACCACAACTTCAGCCTTACACTTTTGGCGAAACCGCATCAATTCCTTTTGCGCCTGCACCACAGCTAAGTTACCAGGACGCGGCACATGAAAAACATCCCCCGCAATCAAGACTAGATCTGGCTTGAGTTCGATCGACTTGTCCAAAGCTTCCCGAAATGCGATCGAAACATCAGCCTCCCGTCGATTCACGCCTGTAGTCGTCAGGCGGTTGTAAGCTCGAAATCCCAGATGTAGGTCGGCAAGGTGAACTAAACGCACGATCTTAAATTCTCTAAAGGTCTATAAAAATTGTAGGGTCGATCGATGATATCAGTCCCGAAATCCCAAAGTTTCCCGTCACACATCCATCACATATTCGATCTGGTAGACTGAAACCACTGATTGAGATAAGTTGATTTATGACTATTGCAATCGATCGACCAATCCAACAAAAGTCGCTCAGCTTTGACGAGTTTCTCACTCGCTATGCTGATGATAACCGTTATGAACTGATTGATGGAGAGGTGTTCGACTTGGAACCAACAGGTCAGCATGAAGAAATTGCAGCCTTCATTACGACAAAGGTCTGTGTTCAAATTGACGCAACAAGCTTACCTTGGTTTGTACTTCAGCGTGGACTTTTGCGCCCTTCTAATGGTGGTATGACCGCATTTCGACCTGATATTGCTGTTGTCGATCGATCTGAACTTACCAAAGAACCGCTCTGGTCTGACCAGTCGATCCTGACACTGGGCAGTTCGATTAAATTTGTGGCGGAAGTTGTGAGTAGCAACTGGCAAAACGATTATGCTCGTAAGGTCGAAGACTACGCTGCTTTAGGTATCCCCGAATATTGGATTGCAGACTACGCAGGACTGGGAGGTACTCAATACATTGGGAAGCCCAAACAACCCACTCTATCTATCTGTACGCTAGTGGATGGCGAGTATCAAATTCATCAGCTTCGAGGTAATCAGAGCATCATCTCTCCAACCTTCCCTAAGTTAAAACTGACGGCTGAACAGGTTTTGAGGATTAAACCTCAATCGGGTTCTATATGACTATCGAAATTCCCAGTACTCCAAAATCATTTTAAAATAGATGAAAACAATTTATGGACAATATTCTGGATTTTATTAAAACTATTTCAATGACTATTGGCACTGGTGCAACAGTCATTGGTGGGTATTTTGTTTATCAAAATTTATTAGTTAATCAAAGAAAACTGCTTACTGATCGTTTTTCTGATGCGGTAAAACTTTTTGGAACGGAAGACAATAGGACTGTCAGATTAGCGGGTATCTATGCCTTATCAAACATTGCAAAGGATTCTCCTGAGTATCATTGGCTCGTGATGAAAGTAATAGCGTCCTTCATTAGAAATAGAGATCTTGAATATCCTCCCCTTGGCGATATAAATCGAGAGGGTTACCCAAGAGTTTATTCCGAGATTCAAGAAGCGATAACAGTCATCGCACAACGCAATTTCAAGTGTGACGTGAGTGGTGAGACTTTGAATCTAAGTAACAGCTCATTTTTTCGAGCTAATTTAACTGGTGCAAATTTCAGAAAAGTTAATCTGAGAGATGCAAATTTTGGCAGAACAGATCTTAAAGGCGTAGACTTTAGTGGCGCGAATTTGGAGAAAGCCAGTTTTTTAGAATCAGATTTGAGTGGTGCAATTTTGAAAGAAGCTAACCTCAAGAATACTACATATTGCAATAAAACTAAATTCCCATCAAATTTTGACCCAGTTGAGGCAGGCATGAAGAAAAATGGATAAGACAGCTATATCGCACCTATGATTGCCGATTACTTTAGCTTGTGGTTGTAGCAGTTTGAAAAATCTGATTTGCAGTGAGATTTAATTCAGAAAAGATTTGTGAGTTAAGAGATTCAAATATGAACTACCGAAACTTCATCACAATTGAACCCAATAAACGCGGTGGGAAGCCTTGCATACGTGGTTTAAGAATTACGGTTTATGAAGTGCTTGAGTACCTAGCTTCCGAGATGACCGAAGCAGAAATTCTTGACGATTTCCCCGATCTGACGCGAGAAGATTTAAAAGCCTGCATTGCTTATGCTGCCGACCGTGAGCGTCGGTTTATAGCCGCGCCATTGTATAATCACATACAATACCCATGACTTTGAAGGCGTTGAGCAATTTGGGATAGATCTGCTTAAACCCTCAGAGTTTCTACGTTCGAGTGGAAAGTTGCCATGAGTATTGTTCAAATTCAAATTCCAGACTCATTACAGAAAAGCTTGTATGACATTGCAAGCCGTGATGGAATTTCTATCGACCAATTCATCTCGACCGCGATCGCCGAGAAACTCTCAGCTTTGAGGACAGAAAATTACCTCAAAGAACGTGCAAAAAGAGGTGGTTGGTTGAAATATGAAGCAATTTTGGCAAAAGTTCCTGATGTTGAGCCAGAGACATATGACAGGATACCGACGGTCTAACAATGCGTTGGAGCCGACTCCTCAAATCTAAGTATTTGAAAGATGAAAATTAATACAGATATAGTTGAAACAATCACAATTTACAAAGCTCCACAAAAAGGGAGAAGCCAAAAGTTATTGGAGGAGGGATTTCAACCCGTTGATTTTCCCTACAATCCTCCCTACCTTGACGGGAGTTGCTATTTTGCGGGGCCTAATGACAGAAGTATTGCCGAGGAATTCAACCAGAGCTACAATGAGGGAATTCTTGAGGTGTCGCTATTCCTTCAAAGAATTTACTAAACATATACAACGGTGCGGATACAAACCCTAATCCATTCAGGATCATTACTTTGACCATTATCCCTGCGCTTACTTTTTCTCTTGAGCTTCTCCCGATTTTTTCGTTTATATATTCTACGATTCCGATCTCGTCGATTA
>JARCMB010000257.1 GCA_030248825.1 Pseudanabaenaceae cyanobacterium MP8IB2.15
ACAACCCGATCGAGCGGTGTGACTGGACGGAGATAAGTTTCGATCGATCGATAAGCCCCAATCCCATCTGTGTTATAACCGATCGATCCATGCTCGTTAATCGTGATTGTATTCACCGCCCCAATTGCCAGCGATCGATTGTCTTGTCGATCGAGGTGCTGAGCAATCGCCAGTTTATAGGGGATAGTGATGTTGATGCCTATACAGCCAATTCGGCGCAAACTCTGCAAATAATCACCAAGATCGGCTTCAGTTGGCACATTGAGTTTGATGTGAGTATATTCTAGCCCCACAAAGTTAGCGAACTCAGAATATAAATATGTCGATACGCTATGTTCGACAGGATTTCCCAGCAGGGCAGTAAATAGCATTAACAATCTTCCTCAAAATTCATCGCACAAGCGTCACAGTTAGAAAAGTTAAGCATCCTTCTTCCAATCTGCAAATATCTTTTTAATATCCACGATCGCAGTATCGGCTGCTTGATCTGGGGTCACATTATCTTTGACAATACTTACGATTACTTTACCCCAAATATTTTGAGACAAGATATCGCTATAAGCAGGATTGTAAACAAAGGCAAAGGGTCTAGTTATACCCAGTGCTTGCTTCATCCCTGCGGAAATATGTGGGTCAGATGGATTGTTCCAGAATGGATCTTGAAACAGCTTCGTCATCACTGGCAAGAAGCGACCTTTGTTCGCACCTTTGAGAAACTCATTTAAGTTTTCAGGTTGAATAAAGAATTTTAGGAGGCTCTTAGCAGCTGTTTTATTAACGGCTGAGTCAAACATCACCATTTGCTTAAAGCTAGCGATCGAAGGCATCTTTTGATTATTTGGCTTGTCAGGATATTTAAGTGTGCCAATCTTATTCAAATAAGCATCTGTAGAAACCCTGTTATAAGCATTGTTCTCAAATTTTTGGGTCAAGGGAATCGACAGAGAAGCATTTGGAGTCATAATCACTTCTCGTGAGAGAAAGCTATTATTATTGCCCGAATCAGTCCATTCGGTTGAGTTTGGCGGTACGTAACCACCCTTGAAGGTTTTGGTAAACTCAGTTAAAGCCGTAACGAGTTTGATCCGAAATGCGGGATCGTCAATTAAAAGGTTTCCATCTTGATCGACTAACTTGGCATCGTAAGCTTCCAAGACATGTTCAAACTGCCAAAATGTATCGGTAGCAAGCGGAGACATATCCAAACCAGTAGCATACAATTCTGTTCTCCCCTTCGCCCGCAAGATCGTTTGAGCTTTCTCCCAGAATCCCCAGAAACCATTCCAGTCCGTTGGAATCGCGGCATCAGTTAAACCCGCCGCAGTCAGCATGTCTCGCCAATAGCTAATATGCAATAGCTGTTGCGCGATCGGCACTGCATAGTAGCTGCGTTTTTTTGAGGTGTTGTTCCAGTAATACGCTGACTCCAAAGCCAAAGGAGTGTAATCTTGCTTAATCGGCTCCAAGATATCCGACACGTCTGCTAAAACGTTCTCCCATGCCAGTTTCGGGAATAAGGTCAGATCCCCAGAAGGATTGTACAAAATGTCTGGCGTAGTGCCGTCAGCAATCGCTTTTTGAAGTTCCGATTTGACACCCGAATCCGCAATCAAAGTCAGATTTGCTGTAAAACCACTTTCCTTTTCCCATTTCCTCACCAATGCCGCAGGTACGTTATTTTCCTCAGGCAAGAAACCCTGATTAAACCAAATAGTGACATCAGCTTTGCTTTTCTGTTGAGCGGTGTTCGCAGGCTTGGAATTGAGATTAGTAAAAGATGAATCATTACTACAGGTAACTAATCCAAAAGAGATAAAAAAGCAGAGCAAGATCACTAATAATCGGCGAGTCATAAATTTGGCCTAGTTGTACTTACGGGTGATTGAGAAAGATCTAGACGTTATGATCCAAACAGAATTATCCATAGTGGGATCGTGAACAGAATCCCCACGCTGCCAAGTGCCACTGTTGTGACCGCCAAATCTCGATCGAGGCTATAAGCTTCGGCAAAAAGTGTGGTACTAAAGGCGGGTGGCATCCCCATCATCAGAACCATCAGCAGTCTAGGCGCACCTGAAAGACCAAAGAACATCAATCCAGTGCCAACTACCAATGGTGTAAATAGCATTTTAATCGACAAACATGTCAGTCCTTGTTGAAGATTTCGCAATGAAGTTAGTTTACTTAACTGCAACCCAATCATAATCAGGAATAGCGTGATCACTACCCAAGCTCCATTCTGCAATACCTCGTCAACTTGAGGCGGCAAGACGATCGGTCGCAGCAAAACCCCAGCGATAAAAGCCCAAAGTGCGGGATTTCGCAAAATTGCCTTGACAGGAGTTTTCCAGTCCTTGACTTGTTGGGCTGTACCAAAATGCGCCGCGATTGCAACCCCCAGAATATTAACAGCGACAGTTGTACCGATCAGATCGAAGAAAAGTGCCCAGCCAAAATACTCAGCCCCAACTGTAGACAGAATGATTGGGTAGCCGAGAAAGGCGGTATTTCCCATCATCATTGCTAAGAAAAAGCTGCCCTGAGTTGGCTTACTCCAAGAGGTTTCGGCTGGGGCACGATCTTTGATGTTTGCAGCTTTCTGCTTAGGATCTTTGGAGATCGCCATCGACTCCACCCCATAGGTTGTAGCCTTAATTCTTTCATCAGTTACCCCCAAGTCGATCCAGACCCAAGCAAATGCTGCTCCTACTAAAATTGCCACCCAAGCAACGACTGGAGAAATGGCGATTTGACCCGACAGATTTGTCTTACGAATGAACGCGATGATGCTAAGTGGCGTACCAAACGTAAACAAGAATCTCCCAAGATATGTCGGAGTTTGCGTGGGCAAGAGGCGACCGAGAATAAATCCCGTCAGAACCCAGCCAATTAAGCGAGCGTAGAGACTTATAAGCGGACTTTCAACGCTGAACATAATCTTGTGGCGATCTTATGGCTAAAAAATCAAAGTTTAACTTAGCGCAACTGTTAGATCTATATCAACCCATTTTGTCCTGAAGCCTTACGTTTAAAAGCAATGCTCTTGGTGTAAATGTAAGTTTATAGAATTGTTACAAATAAGTTTCTTAATTTTAGCGGGTTTTTAGGGAATAAGTCTGTAACAGTTTAATCATGTAGGTTAAATGTTCGGTCATTTGCTCGTCTGCAATTGGTAGCATTTGTTCGCGATCGGAGATCGATAGATCGAGATTTGAATCAGTGGGAGCAGATATCAGCTTTGCCTTGGCGGTGAAGAGATCGTATAGATAGATCGCTCTATGGTGTTTTTCGATCGAAGGAAATTTTTGAATATCTTGATCGAGAAAATGATACTCACAGTCGATCGCACTCAAATTAGTAATATCCAAATCAATCCTAAATAAGCACAAGACATTAATATCTCTTTTGCTATTGATGTGAAAGTCAAGCTTGAGCGGATGGGATTTACCCTGATATTTGAGCTGAATTTGTCGATCGGAGTACTCAATCTGACGCAGTGGCAGATCGGTATATGCATATTTGTGCAGATTGAATTTTGATTCGAGGTCTTGATATATTTGCCCGATTGAATCTTGAAACTTCGGGTAAATCGGATAATAAAGTCGATCGCCTGAGATCAAAACCAATTCCTCAAACAGTTCGCGCACCAGTAAACTCGGATCGAGGATTTCCGCACGAGTATCGGCTCTGCCAGTAAATAAAGAGAACTTGCCAGGATTTACTTTCGCCCAGTCACTCCTTTTTACCAAGGGCAAATAGCGATCGTTAATCAAATAAGTGCCGCCACCAGATACCCAAAAATAAGACTTAAGCTCAGATTCATGACTAGATGCTTGATTAAAGGCTCGATCGTCAGATATTGTTTGTGTCCAATCGACTCGATCGAGGTCGATCGATATTTTTTTTGGATCGATTTCGGGTTCAATGTGAATGGACTGATCGAGAATTAATTTTACAAGTTGGTAATGAGCGACTGGTTGAGCCTGAATTTGAGTTAATGGTGACGAAGTTAGCACTAGATATCCTCCTTTGTTCTCGCTGTCATATAGCCCATCGTGGCATAGTAGACATTTTTATATAGCTCAACCTCTCTCTGGTCGAACATATTCCAACCATCAAAAAATAAAGGAGCAGGATTCATCAAAGCGATCGCCTTAGCAAGATCGAATCTGCTATTGAGGTTGTGATTATTCATGATCAGCACAACATCTGCACTATAAAAACCAGCAATGATGTTGACAACCGCATGGCAGCCAGTTGCTTCGATATCTCGATTCGAGACCACAAAGTCCTTAACATAGATATTCTCAACAACGGGTAAAATCTCTACTAGCTTAAGTGACATCGATTCGCGGATATCAGAAGTTTCAGGCAACCCTTTAAATGCCATACCAATTAAAAAGATTTTGATCTGCTTAATATCTTTGTCAACAACGTCACAATATTTTTTGATTCGATCGTAGACATAGACATGACCATTGGCATTAATTTTGCGGCTAGCTTCCCCTAGAATTGGCTTATATCCGCCTGCCACCGCAGTACTGGTATAAAGAAAAGGATCTTTGGATAAGCAGATGCCGCCCACCCCAGGACTAGGACGAGGGATGGGATTTCTGGGATACCTCTCATTTGATGCTTCAATTAGCTTGAAAGCATTGATATTTAGCCCATCACAGATATTTGCAACTTCATTCGCAAATGAGAAGACGAGATCGCGGTAGGTATTATTGATCAATTTAACCATTTCAGCCGCTTCGAGCGACTCAACTTCGACAATCTTGTCAGTCAGCTTACTGAACAATTTTGCGGTCAAATCCACACTTGCTTGATTGTAGCCACCAACAATCTGAGGTAAAGAACGTAACTCCTGTAAAGCTTGACCTTCAACCGTCCGCTCTGGAGCAAATGCCAAGAAAAAATCTTCGCCAATAGTCAAGCCACTCTGCGCCAAAATCGGCATCACGACTTTTCGCATTGTGCCCACAGGCAGCGTCGATCGAAAAATGATTAAATTATCTTTTCTCAGCCTTTGGGCAATGCTTGCGGATACTTCGCGAATGTATTTTAGATCGGGCTGACTATCTGCGCCAATTGGTGTGCCGACGCAGACAATGTGAATATCAATATCTGAATCGGAGTAGTTGGTGGTAAATTCGATCGGATTAGACTCTGCCAAGGAACTGAGAAGCTGCTCTAAGCCATTTTCAAAGAAGTGGGGCTGGCCTTTTTGCAGTCGATCGATTACTGATGGATTGGGGTCGATCCCAACAACTATTAAGCCGCTCTCAGCCAGCGTCGATGCTAGCGTCAAGCCGACAAATCCTAGTCCATAAACTCCAATCAACTTACCATCAATTTGATTGTCGATAATGTCTGACATCAAGATCAGATCGGAAAATTTTTGCTCGTCATCAACTAATATCACTTCGTTATATCTCCGAGAATGAAAACTATGCAGCTTGATCTGCCTGACAATTCTTTGATACATCTGTTGTTTAGACAGCCTGAAATTTAACGTAAATGGGGAGAAATTGATCACCTTTTCAATCTCATGGTCGATTTCAAGCCCGTTACAAATACCCTGCCTGATGTCTCCATCTGTGACTACTCCCACAACTCTAGATTCATCATCTATAACTACAGCAATGCCTGCAATGTAATTATTCTGCTCGCAACTATTCATTAATTGAACAGCATCTTTGATTTTGGTATTGCGCTTAATTAGAGTAGTGAATTTTGACATTAAATTAATTCCCCTAAAACATCTAAAGAGTTAACTCTACAAACACCAGAATTATGAATAAATCTGTTTTCTCTGTCTACAAGTATGCAGTCGATTTTAGCTTGAGAACTGAGATCGCGATCGGCTAAATCATCGCCAATCACGAGGATGGAATCTGAGCTACAACCAAACCTTTTGGCAATAAAACTCAAGTGCTCGATGCCTTTAGCAAAGCCATCAGAGCTACCCAAAACATCAGACATAGAACTGAGATAAAAACTGCTCAATCTCTGGTTAACCAGAAAATCTAGTTCTGCTTGGGGAGTAGAAGACGAAATACACAATTTTTTCGCTTGCTTAATCAGGTGAGCCAAAAGTACTTCAGCATCAGGGAAAAGTGATGCTTGGATCAGTCTTTTTTTGTTGGCAACCGAGAGCTGCGAACTAAACTCAGCGTAGCTAATCAGTTCGGGATTGACATGATATTCAACCCAAATTTTCGCCAAAATCGCCTTAAAAATCTCTTTCCTTGGACTTCCAGATAACTGTCGGTACCATGCTTGGATTTTTGACTCGATCGAAGATTCTAGGGCTGTCGATCGATCGACAATCATTTCTGCCAATACCATTTGCGCTAAAGTATGGGAGAAATTTTCCAATTTAATTAGCATCGAGTCGAAGATTGTGCCATCCCAATCAAATACGAATACTTCTTTTTTTTGGAAATCGATCGATTCCACAAATAACCCTTGTGAGGTATCTTTCATGCTATGAAATATTTGCTAATTGAGAGATCTACTTAGGTAAGCTTATGTTAGGTAAACTTATGTTAAGAAATAGATCGCGACCCTAATTTAGCTATATTAACTCTCTTCAAGCATTATATGGCTAGGCTATTTGCCTTAGATTCTATGAATGTTTCGAGGGTTAATTTATGCTGATCGCTTGACTAATAGCTTGCTCGATATTAATCCGATATTGATAACTTGCTCGATCTTAAAACCTTGTAACA
The DNA here is from genome assembly GCA_030248825.1 of Pseudanabaenaceae cyanobacterium MP8IB2.15. Classification (GTDB taxonomy): domain Bacteria; phylum Cyanobacteriota; class Cyanobacteriia; order Pseudanabaenales; family Pseudanabaenaceae; genus JARCMB01. Next base: position 6,735 of record JARCMB010000257.1, read on the forward strand.
ATCTCAGCATATCAAGTCATGTGGCTAAATCAAAGTATGCAGTTATACTAAAGCGCATTTTTTCAAAAAATTTGGCGTAATTGAGCCAAATCAATCCCCGTTTGGATCGACTTGTTCGTTTAGCAGGATGTCCAGAATTCGTCTATTCTCTGTCTGCATCCCTCTTATGTCCGACTGCTGCTGAGCAATAATGCCAAGAAGCTGGTTACGCTCTCTAGAAAGTTCACCCTGTTCCTCTTGCAATATAGCTTGATTTGCTCTGAGTTCTGAGAAGAGCTTCATTGTGTTCGTTTGCTGAATTTTTGCCTCCTCAGAAGCATCGGTTAATCTGGAGATCGATTCCGACATATTAGTAATCGAACCCGACATAATGCCGATCGATTCCAACATATTAGTGATCGATCGATCGACAAAATCACCAAATCGGTCTAGCCGCTCATCAGTCCATCT
>JARCMB010000258.1 GCA_030248825.1 Pseudanabaenaceae cyanobacterium MP8IB2.15
AAACTATCTGACACCACCGCCAGCGAAATTGGCAAAGCCTACGGCAAAAGTACATTTTTGATCACGACGCTGCAACCAGTTCCTGCGGGGACAGAGGGCGCGGTAAGTCTTGAGGGTACAGGTGCGGGGATCGTTGGCTCGTTGGCGATCGCTCTCCTCGCCTTTGCTGTGAATTTGATTACTAGTCCGATCGATATTCTCTGGTGTTCGATCGCGGCTTTTGTCGCCACAAATATCGAAAGCTTGATCGGTGCAACGTTACAATCTCGTTATGATTGGATGACAAATGAAGTCGTGAATGGGATTAATACCGCGATTGGAGCTTTAACCGCAGTACTATTAGCTTTGATCTGGCAGCAGATCACTTAACCTCTCAATGAATAATTCTTTTACGTGATTGATTTACTGTCCCACTTCTCAAGGTATCAAAAAAATGAAACCAAATCAATTTAAACAAGCTCTGATTTTGTTGTCACTGACCTAGATAGCTGTTGGGATAGAAATCGGTCAATGCTCAGCAGTAAATGCTCAGTCACAAGAAATCAGCAGTCAGGTAGCTTAAAACTCATCATCTATTCAGCAAGGTAGACAACTCTATGAGATGGGAAGATTTGCGGAGTCGGTGAGAATTTGGCAACAGGCAGTACAGCAAGAGACAGATCCATTACAAAAGTCGATCGGATTAAGTAATCTCTCTTTAGGTTTACAGCAACTAGGTAAGTGGAAAGATGCAGAGGTATCGATCGAAAGAAGCTTAAAACTAATTAAAAGCATACCGCCGAGCAAAGACCAACTTCAGACCCTCGCGCAAGTCTTAAACACACAGGGTAGCCTGAAATTTGCTTTGGGTAGGAGCGAAGATGCCCTGAATCTATGGCAAGAAGCAACTAAATCTTATGAGAGTGCAGACGATCGAATAGGAGTGATTCGCGGTTTACTGAATCAGACACAGGCTTTTCGAGCATTGGGATTTTATCGTCGATCGATCAAAACATTGGATGAAGTCAGCCAAATGCTTCGATCTCAACCAGATTCAAGCATCAAAGCCAATCAGCTTCGGAGTTTGGGTGATACTTTAAGCTCGATCGGCGATCTGGATCGATCGCAAAAAGCACTCAATCAAAGTCTAGATATCTTCAAGCGGTTAGGTACTTCTGATCTCGATCTGAGTGCGACACCGATCAGTCTTGGTAATCTGGCACGGTCGCAGAAAAATCCCAAATTAGCCCTAGGCTTCTATCAAGATGTGGCTAATTCTTCAGCTAATTTTCCTCTGGGCATGATTAAACTCCAAGCTCAAATCAATCAATTTAGTCTGTTAGTAGAAACAAAAGACATTGCTGCGGCTCAAGCCTTATCTCTTCAAATTCGATCGCAACTAAATAGCCTCTCTCCCAGCCACGATGCGATCTATGCCAAAATCAACTTTGCTCAGAACTCGATCGAATTGAATGGACAATTTCAAGAACCCGCTCAAATTCTGGTAACAGCAGTTCAACAAGCCAAAGAGATCGAAGACCAAAGAGCAGAATCCTATGCTCTGGGCAGTTTGGGCAAGCTATACGAGCAAACCAGACAATTCAAAGATGCTCAAAATCTCACCCAACAAGCTCTCATGATCGCGCAGTCGATTAATGCGGGAGATATCGCCTATCGTTGGCAGTGGCAATTAGGGCGAATTTTAAAGGCGCAGGGAGATCTAGAAGGTGCAATCGCCGCATATACCGATGCCGTCAGTAATCTCAAAGAACTTCGGAGTGACCTCGTGGCGATCGATGCTGGCGTGCAATTCTCTTTCCGCGAAAGTGTCGAACCTGTGTACCGAGAACTAGTAAGCCTACTTTTGCAGTCAGATCGAGATCCTAACAACCAAAAAAGATTAAAACTAGCTCAGGATTCGATCGAATCGCTCCAACTCGCAGAACTGGTTAACTTCTTTCGGGCAGACTGCTTCGATGCCAAACCTGTAGAAATCGCTAAAGTAGACCGCACCGCCGCCGTGATCTATCCGATTATTTTGCTCGATCGAATCGAAGTTATTCTCAGCATCCCTGACCAACCTTTACGCCACTATTCCACTCAAATCACTCAAGCTCAAGTCGATCGATTGGTCAGCGACTTTCGATCGGATTTACGCGATCCAGGCTCGTTAGATTATTTGCCAGCCGCCAGAAAGATTTATGATTGGCTAATTCGTCCCGCCGAAGCTGATTTGGTTAAACATGGGATTAAAACGCTCGTATTTGTGCCAGATGGTTCATTGCGAAACATCCCATTTGCTGTAGCTCAAGATGGCAACCAATATCTAATCGAGAAATACAATATTGCGCTCACCCCAGGCTTACAACTCCTCAACCCTCAACCGCTCTCACGCCAGAAAATCACGACTCTCACGGCGGGACTATCTGAATCTCGTCAAGGCTTTGCGGCTCTCCCAAATGTGGAGTCGGAAATCAAAGAGATTAAATTGCGCGTGCCAAATAAAGAATTATTCAATCAGTCATTTACTGGGGCTAATTTTCAGCAAGCAATTCAAGGATCTGCTTTCCCTGCGATCCATTTAGCCACTCACGGGCAGTTTGGCTCTACTGCCGAGGAGACATTTCTAGTGACATGGGATGGTCGGATTGACATTGAGCAGTTAAATCAATTAGTTCAATTGAGAGGGCAAGCCACAAATAATGTTGTAGAACTGCTAATTCTCAGTGCCTGTCAAACCGCGCTTGGTGATAAACGTGCGGCTCTAGGTATGGCGGGAATGGCAGTAAGAGCAGGTGCGCGGAGTACGGTCGCTTCACTATGGTCGGTCAGTGATGATGCTACGGCTTCTTTTATGACTGAGTTCTATCGTAATCTCGCCAGTGAGAAGCTCACAAAAGCCGAAGTAATGAAGCAAGCCCAGCTCTCGCTGATTAAAACCCCAAATTACAAACATCCCTTTTTCTGGGCTCCTTTTGTTCTCCTCGGAAATTGGCTATAATCATAATAGAAACTTCAATAGAAGCTTATACAAGCCCGAATATTTAAGATCAAAAGAGATAAAGCAAATAAACTATGGGCAAAGATCGATTTCATGATGTTGTTAAAACTGCCCTAGAAAAAGAAGGGTGGCAGATTACTGATGATCCTTATGAACTTAATGTTGATGGTGTGGATTTGCGATTAGTCATTTATAATGTGCAACAGTAGGTAATTGAGCAATGGCTGTAGAACAATATAGGCAATATATTCAGCAGATTTTCTTGGATCGCGCTCAGCTCTCTTCAATGCAGAGAAATCTGCAAGAATATGAAATCCAGACTATCTTTGATACTGAACGAGACCATTATCAATTACTTTATGTTGGTTGGCGTGGAAACAAACGCGATTTTGGCTGTATTTTACATCTTGATATTAAAGATGGAAAAATTTGGATTCAACATGATGGTACAGAGATTGGTATTGCGAATCAACTATTTGAGATGGGTGTACGAAGAAAGATATTGTTTTGGCATTTCATGAGCCATATGTGAGACAGTTTACTGGCTTTGGCATGGGTGAAACAGAATTTGCTCTCCATTGATTACGCATATTTTAATCGATAAGAAATTAGCTAACAAACTATTATGATAATATGTTATTACATTAGTAATACAAGTAGCGTAAGTGATGCAGCAATGGGGCTGTAGAAAAAGTTAAGTGTGATTTGCGTCTTTATTTAGCAATTTTTGAGTATGCCAGGAGGATTTATGACAGTTCTTAATCTTAGAGTTCGTAGAGTAGGAAATTCTCTCGGTGCAACCTTCCCGAAAGAGGCATTAATGAGCTTAAACGTAAAAGAAGGTGATGAGCTATTTCTGACCGAAACAGCAGGCGGTTTTTTAATCACCGCGCACGATCCAGCTTTTGCAGATGCGATGGCAGCTTATGAGTCTACGAAAAGACAATATCGTAATGCACTCCATGAGTTGGCAAAATGACTAGCTATACGTGGATTCCCGAAGTTGTAATTAAGATTGCTCATGACGATCAGATCAAAGAGCATGGTGGCAGCTATGGAATCCTGAACGAGAATGCTCTGCTCTCAACCTTAAGCAAACCGCAAAATCTTCTGGCGTATGGGGAAAATGTAACCCTGTTCGATCTTGCTGCTGCTTATGGTTATGGGTTTGCGAAAAATCACTGTTTCGTTGATGGCAATAAGAGAATGGCTCTTGTCGCTGTCAACGTTTTTTTAATATTGAATGGGTCTAAACTAACTGCATCTGAAGAAGAAGCTGCATCATTTTTTTTGGGTTTGGCTGGGAAATTTGAAACACAAGAAGTAGGGCAAGCAAGACTATCACAGTGGATTCGAGAAAACAGTCAATCGCAAGCGGAATTGCAAACTTAATTTATCCATATGCTTCGTTATTTACCCCTAATTGTTGGAATTGTCAGTGGTTTGGCTTTGATGCTAAATCGAATCACAACTCCAGTGCTGACGACAAATCAATCTCGCTCAGATGCTCTGGGAATTATTGAGAGCGCGTTACTGATTTTGGTCAGCTTATTGTGGCAACAGGTGCAGTCCAAGACTCCTGAATCTGTAATTTTGATTGGTGAAGAAGGATTGGAAATAGAAGAGACTTTGCCTGAGCCAGTTAAAGCTGAATTAGCTTGGGCATCTCATACGCTATTAACGAATAGTGCAACCAAGGTAGTCGTGATTTGGTATGACGGCAAAGTCTTGTTGCGGCGGGGGATTTTAAGTCCGATCCAGTTTAGTCA
>JARCMB010000259.1 GCA_030248825.1 Pseudanabaenaceae cyanobacterium MP8IB2.15
CGTAACGATCGATCTGAAGTCGATAATCGTGCTTGCAGGCTCTCAGTCGGACTATTGGGAAAGATTTCGGCTACACCTTTTTCGGTTAGTAGCTTAATTGGATCTAGAATTCGATCGGACATAATAAAGATATTGGCAAATTTCGGTCAGTGTCGGTTAAACTCTCAAGCAGTATATATGGTCTTTGGGTGAGTAACTACCGTGGCATCTAATAGTGTAAGGCAGTCAGGATCTGTGATCGGCGATATTTTTAGAACGACAGCGAGAATTCTGGGCGGTACACTGCTTGGGATCGTGATGGTCGGTGGTAGTGCAATCGCAGGAAGTTTGGTTGGTTTAGCATTTAGCTTCCGTGATTTACCTGATGTCAGAGTACTCAGAGGCTATGTCCCGACCGAAACCACTTATATCTACGACATTAATGGCGAACTGCTAGCTCGGCTGCATGGCGATGTCAACCGTGAAGTTGTGCCGCTTAACCGCATTTCACCACATTTAAAACGGTCTGTCCTCGCGATCGAAGACTCCTACTTCTACACCCACAAAGGTGTTGACCCTTCTGGGATTGGTCGGGCAATTTTGGTTAACTTCAAGTCAGGCGAGACGATGGAAGGTGGTTCCACGCTGACGCAGCAGCTCGTCAAAAACTTATTTCTGTCTTCCGAAAAAAGCCTGAATCGTAAAGTTGCTGAAGCCGTTCTCGCCATGCGGGTAGAGCAGGTATTTAGCAAAGATCAAATCCTCGAAATGTATCTCAACCAAGTTTATTGGGGAAGAAATGCCAACGGCGTAGAAGCGGCATCACAGAACTATTTTGACAAACATGCCGCCGATCTAAATCTGGCAGAATCCGCAATGATGGCAGGGGTAATTCAGGCTCCTTCGGCGTTTAACCCCCGCGACAACTACAAAACCGCCAAAGAACGTCAATCGCTTGTCCTAGAAAGGATGTTGATTCTCGGTTGGGCAACTCCTGCTGAGGTCAAAGCAGCCAAAGTTCAACCAATCAGGCTTACTCCTGTCGAAAAATCTTACGAACGCAGCAAGGTTCCCTACGTGACTCAGGCAGTTGCGGCAGAGCTAGAAGATAAGTTTGGGCGAGATTTAGTGCTCAAAGGTGGGCTGCGCGTCCAGACCACGATCGATCTCAAACTTCAGCGCACGGCAGAAAAAGTGGCGAAACAGGCCCACGCCGATCTGGTATACCAAGGTGCAAATGCTGGACAGATTGCTCTAGTTGCAGTCGATCCGCGTACAGGATTCGTTAAAGCAATTGTCGGCGGTGTTGGCTCTTTCGAGAAAAATCAATTCAACCGCGCGGTTCAGGCAAGGCGGCAGTTGGGTTCTTCGTTTAAACCGTTCGTCTATTATTCGGCGTTTGCGACTGGAGATTGGGGCCCAGACTCAGTTGTAGATGACTCGCCGATCAGTTTTCCCGATGGCGATGAAATGTATGTGCCGCGTAACTATGACAATACGTTCATGGGGGCGATTAGTGTACGTCAGGCGATCGCCATATCACGGAATATTCCAGCGATTAGACTAGGGCTTTATGTCGGCATGAAAAAAGTGGTAGAAACCTGCCGCAAACTGGGTATCACCACTCCGATGGAGCCTGTGATCTCTCTTCCTTTAGGTGCGGCTGATGTCACGCCGATGGAAGTGGCAGGAGCCTATGCTACTTTTGCCAATGGTGGCTATAAGGTCAAAACCACTCTGATTGCTAGAGTTACCAACAGTAATGGTAATGTCGTTCTCGACAATACGCCTAAACCCACCTTGATTCTCGATCCTTACGCTGTAGCAGAGTTAACCAATGCGTTGCGGGGTGTGGTCACGAACGGGACTGGGACAGCAGCATCTCTGGGCGGTCGTCCTGTGGCAGGCAAAACTGGCACGACTTCGGATTTCCGCGATGCCTGGTTTGTGGGTTATGTTCCACAACTGGCTACGGCAATTTGGATTGGGAATGATGACTATTCACCAATGTCGTATGGAGTTACAGGCGGTGTTTACGTCGCTCCAATCTGGCGTAATTTTATGGAAAAAGCCTTAGAAGGTTCTCCCGTTGAGAATTTTCCCGTGCCATCGGAGATCAATGCTGCTAGCAAAAAGAACTAATAAAAGATCGGTGGGAATGAAACTTGTAACTGGAACGATAAAGTCTTGGGTTGGAGTTTTGGTTTCGATCGCGCCGTCACTTCTATTATGCCCTCAAAGCCTCCAAGCACAGACTTCACCAGTAATTCAGCGTCCTGTTTGTCCAACAGAAATCAAATCTCTAGCAGACGCTCTCGCCAAAGATTTACCTAGCTATCTCAATCGCACTTATACTCGACTCAAATTTAAAACACAGGTGCAATCTGTGGGATTACCAGAACTAGAACCTTTACCCCTAGCAGCAGGTAGCCTGTTGAATGGAAACCCACCCGATCCTAATTCCGATCCCAAGCAGGTATTTCTCGCTGTGCGCGAGCGACAAGCTGGCTCAACCGATCTAACTGATAGAGCTTACTGGTTGTTCTTCTCTCAGACGAAAAGAGGCTGGCGGTTAGCAATGGCGTTTACACGGATCGAGCAAGCTCCACCTCAAGATGTGAGTGATGGGGTAATCGCCATTTCAGTGCATCGTTGGTTGATCGATCGATGTCCTATCACCTTGTCAGGAGCCGATTACTAAATCTAAACTATGTTAAAGACTATAGCAACTTAGCTAAATGAGAACAACACAGTATGTTAGCCCTGAGTTATCCACACATCGAAAAAAGTGAAAATCAACCCGCACGATTGTAACGATTGCCACGCATTCGAGTAGCGCAAATCGTGATGGACTATATTGCCTATGGCTGGTCAGTCGAAGAAATCTGTCGCCAACATCCTTACTTAAATCTATCTGAAGCTCATGCCGCAATGGGATATTACTTCGATCATCAAGAAGAAATTGACCAAGAAATTAGAGAGGAATGGGAGCAAGTACAAGAAAGTCAAAGCCAATCTGTTCGATCGCCTTTTTACAATCATATGAGAGCAAGAGGGCTTCTATAAGTGGCTATTGCTCTGTATATGGATGTTCACGTCCCTCAAGCAATATAAAATGATTGGATTATTTGAGCTTTTACAAGAAATTGAAAAAAATGAAGGAATGTATTTAGGTCGTCAATCAGTCAGCGATCTGTTTATGTTTTTGACTGGATATGAATTTTCACGCGGTCAGAGTAACGATCGATTAACTGAAGCAGAAGAAGATTTTTATAACGAGTTTCAATCTTGGCTACAGCAAAAATTGGGCGTGAGATCTGTAACCTCGTGGGCAAAATTAATTATGTTGTCTTGCCACGATGAGAAAACAGGCTTTGAAATGTTTTTTAGGCTTCTGCGAGAGTTTCAATCTCGACATCAAGTCGAAGAAGCGAATGTTGCCTGACAGTTAAGATCCCGCTCATTCAGCTTGCCAAGTATGTATTTTCGGAGATCGGCATCTTTAGGGGTAGTACTGCCAAATCCAGCTAGCAAAATGTAGAATAGATACTTGTGTAACACTTTATACTCAACAAATCAGAATTAATAGGGCATCACAACTATGGGCATGACGCTTACCGAAAAGATTTTAGCTCGCGCATCGGGTCGAACCAATGTCGCGCCTGGCGATAATATCTGGGTAAACGCTGACCTGCTGATGACCCATGATGTTTGCGGTCCAGGCACAATTGGCATTTTTAAAAAAGAATTTGGGGCTGATGCGAAAGTTTGGGATCGCGAGAAATTGGTCTTGATTCCCGATCATTACATTTTTACCAAGGATGCTCGTGCCAACCGCAACGTCGATATTTTGCGTGATTTTGCCCACGAACAGGATATAAAGTATTTCTACGATATTACCGACCTCTCTAATTTTAAAGCCAATCCCGATTACAAAGGCGTTTGCCACATTGCCTTAGCTCAAGAAGGACACACCCGTCCAGGCGAAGTTCTATTCGGTACAGACTCACACACCTGTAATGCTGGGGCTTTTGGTGAATTTGCTACAGGCATTGGCAATACCGATGCCGCTTTTGTGTTGGGAACGGGTAAATTGCTGCTGAAAGTTCCTGCCACGATGCGATTTGTATTTGATGGTGAAATGCCGCCCTATTTACTCGCCAAAGATTTGATCTTGCATGTGATTGGTGACATCGGTGTGGCAGGTGCGAACTATCGGGCTTTGCAGATTGAAGGTGAAGCGATCGAACGGATGACAATGGAAGAACGCATGACCCTCTGCAACATGGCGATCGAAGCGGGTGGCAAAAATGGTGTGATTGCGCCCGACCAAACGACATTTGACTATGTTCGCGCTAGAACTGACAAACCTTTTGAGTCCCTCTATGCCGACTCCGACGCTGAATATTATCACTACAAGCACTACGATGTCTCGAAGCTAGAGCCAGTCGTCGCCAAGCCCCATTCTCCCGATAATCGCGCTTTAGTGAGCGAATGCCGTGATGTCAAGATCGATCGAGTCTACATTGGCTCATGCACAGGCGGCAAGATTACCGATTTCGTCAATGCCGCTCAACTCTTAAAAGGTCAGCAGGTCAAGGTTCCCACCTACATCGTCCCCGCCACCCAAAAAGTATACGAGGATCTGTTCACGCAAAAAATTGACGGGGTCACGCTCTCGGAAATCTTGTTGCAAGCAGGATGCATCGAACCTGCCGCTCCATCTTGTGCTGCCTGTCTGGGTGGGCCGCAAGACACCTTCGGTCGGATGAACGAGCCAGAAATCTGCGTTTCCACCACAAACCGTAACTTTCCTGGGCGGATGGGCAACAAGCAAGCTCAAATCTACTTGGCTTCACCCTATACGGCGGCAGCATCCGCGATTACAGGTTATGTTACCGATCCCCGCGAATTTCTGGGCTAGTATTTTGAGCAAACAATCGCTGTAGAATAGCTGGTATGACCGATGTATTGACTTCGATCGATTTACTAAAAGCTTTCCCCGACCACACGCAACTGCCCGAGTCGGACGGTACCTTCGTGAAAAATTTCCAAGAACACCCTCAAAGCATCCTGTTAACTGATTCGCTGAGCGTCGTCCTGCAACAACTCCATCCCGATGGTCAATATTGCATCGGTCAAGACTGCGGTATTTACTGGCGCGAAACTGAACCGCCTGAGAAGGGAGCCGAAGCCCCTGATTGGTTCTATGTCCCCCATGTACCACCTAAATTGGACGGTCAAATTCGCCGTTCCTACGTGCTGTGGCGGGAATATATCACCCCATCGATCGTGCTGGAATTTGCTTCTGGAAATGGTGATGAAGAACGCGATCGAACACCACTAGCTGCGAATGGGAATGGTACAACCTATACGCAAAGACCAGGAAAATTCTGGGTTTACGAGCAAATTGCCAGAGTTCCCTACTATGGTATTTATGAAATCGTCAGTGGCAAACTGGAGGTCTATTACTTGGCAGGTGGATTTTACAGGCAGCTTGAACCGAATGCCTCAGCTCGTTATTCGATCGAACCCCTAGGTGTAGAACTGGGCTTATGGCAGGGTAATTATCAAAATCAAGCGGGTCTGTGGCTGCGCTGGTGGGATGCTCAAGGCAATCTCTTACCGACAGGACAGGAACTGGCGGTACAGGAAACCCTGAGAGCTAATATTGCTGAGAGCAGAGCCGATAATGCCGAACAAAGGGCTGATAATGCTGAGAACAGAGCTGATAATGCCGAGCAAAGAGCGAACCAATTGGCGGAACGGCTACGCCAACTTGGGATCGATCCTAATCAACTTAATTCTTAGAGGCTTATTTGACTAATGCTTGACGCTTTATTTGAGTTTTCTCGATCGAACTGTATTGGTATTTGTGCTTTTCTGGTTCCAGCGAATTTACTGGCGACCCTGCAAACCTTGATCATGTCTGGATTACGTCGTCCTCAGTCCCAGATGCGACTAATTACAGGATGTTCGATCGTTTACGCTCTAGTAATGGTTTTGCACGTCTACACTTGGTTTGCGGCGGGGGTGGTAATGATCCCGACTTATGTGTTGATGAGTCTGGGCTGTACGTGTTTGGCGATCAATCTCGGCGTGATTGCTCTGCCGATCGGAATGTCTAATCTCCTCCGCAGCATCTGGATCGCTGTCAGTTATCAGCTATCAGTATTTCAGCGATCGATTCTTCAGAGATCGTAAGTTGGCTTGGAATGATCTGAACTAAGGCATGATGATTACCCTTGTTGCCATTACCATTACCATTAATCCCATTATGCGTAGATGGGATGTATAGCATATCCTCAGGCGATTTGAGCTGTGATGGATGCAGATGGACTCCAGTTAAAACTGTGCCGTTTAAACTACACAAACTCAGATTCACATGATCGAGATTGGCATAGCTGAGGTTGGCTCCATCTAAGTTTGCCCCATCCAAATTTACACCGCTCAGATCGGTTTCAGATAGATCTGCGTCCCTGAGATCGGCATGGCTGAGATTGGCAAAACGGATGATCGATCGACTCAGATTGGCATGACAGAGATTGACATAACGTAAGTCACAATGCCGCAGGTCAACATCCTCAAGATTTGCTGACGACAGATCGGCTTTGAATAATACAGAGCAATTTAAGTCCGCTCTCGCTAAATCGGCTTTAGATAGCCGAGCTGAGCTGAGATCGGACGATCTTAAGTTTACTGCCATCAGTTTGGCTTGAGTTAAATCGGCATGACTGAGGTTGACTCTAATCAGTTTGGCAAAACTGAGTTTGGCTCTCGTTAAGTTTGCGCCCTGAAGATTGGCTCCAGTCAAGTCTGCACCTTTAAGATCGGCATTGGTAAAAATCGTTCCGCTCAAGTTAGCAAGACCAAGGTCGGCATCCTGAAAATTAGCATCTTGGCAGTTAGTTTCAGTTAAATCTGCACCTTCGATCGAAGCCCCACTCAAATCGGCTCCTGCCAAATCTGCTAAACTCAAATCTGTTCCTGCTAGGTTAGCTTTGCGTAAATCTGCTCCAATCAAGTCTGCTGCCATTAGATCGGCTCGGCTCAAATTAGCTAGACTCAAATTAGCCAGACTCAAGTTTGCTAAGCTCAAATTAGTCCGAGATAAGTCAGATTGACTCAGATTTGCGAGGTTCAAGTTTGCCCCACTCAAATTCGCCAAACTCAAATATGCACCTTTAAGGTTTGCTCCACTTAAGTTAGCTTTTTCCAGATTTGCTCCTTCTCGGTCTTGTTGCTGGGTGGGCAAATTTACCAATCTCAGGTTGACTTTGCTAAGGTGGACCCCTGACAACCTAGCTCCAGTCAAATCTGTGTGTGATATGTTGGCATGGCTCAGATTTGCTCGCGCCAGATTAGCCCCAGGTAAGTCAATCCAACTGAGATCCGCTTCACTCAGATATGCTTCCGTGAAGTTCCGTTGCCCCAGTTTGTATTGCTGGATCAGTTCACTAGCTTCCATTTATTGAGCCAAGTGGATTCTACTCTGAAGCTAAAAGTCAGGTTATTACTAGTCTACTCTCCTTCATGATCTAGCATTCAGCCTGTATTACGCCAGCTACAAATAGCCTAATTCTGAAAAAATTAAGTTGAAACCGTGTCATGAAATCGATCGTAGTCAATGCGGCGGCGACCGTCGGGCAGCCTAGAAACGATATCGACAAACTTAGCATTCCACTGAATCTCTTGCCATATATACGAATGTCGCGCATGAACTGTTTGAGCAAAAGTTTCATCTATTCCTGCCAGTGTGATCACGATTTCAACCTCTTGTTCGCATAAAGCTTCTAATGTCATGTCATATAGAGGACTGCTTTCATCGATCTGGTGCATCGCCGTCCAAGTGATTGCAAAAATCGGTGACTGATTACGGGTGAATTTGAGATCGTAAAATCGTCGAATAAATTCCCCTTCGGCAGTTGTTTCATTCCTGACCAACACTGCACCCATTCTGGCTTCCAAAATTTGATTTAACCGTTCGTTGGCAGCCCTAAACATCAAGGTTGGAACACCGTTATGGGAATTCACCACAACAGTTCGACTAAACATGACTCTAGCAGTGGGGCGCGCAAACCGTGCAAACATTAGCCCTGTTGCCATCGCTACTCCTAGCAATCCTACTAGAGCCTCGATCGCGACAATCATATTGGCATAGAGAGTCTGTGGATACATCGCCCCGTAACCAATCGTTGCCATCGTCTGGACGCTGAATGAAAAATAATCCATAAACGAACCAGGCGTAGCATTTTTAATGCAATCTCCACCTGCTATATACGCCAAGGCAAATAGACAATTCGCTGCAATATAAATCAGGCAAGTTAACCCCAAAAAACCCCACCACGAAATCGTCAGCAGCAAATGGTAATTGTCGCTCCAACTGGATTTAGGTAAACCAACTCGGA
>JARCMB010000260.1 GCA_030248825.1 Pseudanabaenaceae cyanobacterium MP8IB2.15
CTGCACCACAATTTTGATGAATGTGGTAGTCTACCCGTTACATCGAGTTAATCCCGTCAAGCGAATCATTGCTGCCACTTATCAGTCGGCAAGCGGTGCAGGAGCAAGAGCGATGCAAGAGTTAACGCAGCAATCTCAAGCTATCCTGAATGGCGAAACCCCAAAACCAGAGATTTTCCCCTACCCAATCGCGTTTAACTTGTTTCTGCACAATACAAAGCTGAATGAGTTAGGCTACTGTGAAGAAGAGATGAAAATGGTGAATGAAACCCGTAAAATTTTTAATGCTCCCGATCTGCGAGTGACTGCAACTTGTGTGCGAGTACCTGTGTTGCGGGCACATTCGGAGGCGTTAAATCTAGAGTTTGCTGAACCATTCGATCGCGAAACGGCACGGCAAATTTTAGCAGAAGCCCCAGGTGTAAAGCTGGTAGATGATTGGGAAAATAACTATTTCCCGATGCCGATCGATGCCAGTGGTAAAGACGATGTGCTAGTGGGAAGAATTCGGCAGGATCTTTCTCATACTCACGCTCTCGATCTATGGCTATGCGGCGATCAAATTCGCAAAGGGGCGGCTTTGAACGCGGTGCAGATTGCGGAACTTTTAATTGACAGGAACCTTCTATAAGTTTATGGGTTTGATCGACTTTGGTCGGCTGATGACGGCAATGGTAACGCCTTTCGATCTTGAAGGCAAAGTTGATTATGAGGCGGCGGCGAAGCTAGCAATGCACCTCCAAGCAACTGGCACAGATACGCTGGTGATCTGTGGTACTACAGGCGAGTCTCCTACCCTATCTTGGGATGAGGAGTATGAACTGTTTAAGGTTGTGCAGCAAGCTGTAGCAGGTAAAGCCAAGATTGTGGCGGGGACGGGATCTAACTCGACTTCGGAAGCGATCTCAGCCACCCAAAAAGCCGCCGCGTTGGGATTAGATGGGACGTTGCAGGTGACACCCTACTACAACAAACCACCACAAGAAGGCTTATACGCTCATTTCCTATCGATCGCGCAAGCCGCCCCAGAAATGCCAATAATCTTGTACAATATACCTGGACGTACTGGTTGCAAACTAGAGCCAGCTACAATTGCTCAGTTAGCCCAAGTCCCAAACATTGTTGCGATCAAAGAAGCCACTGGTGATCTCGATCAAGCAAGTCAGGTTCGAGCTACTACGCCACCTGAATTTGATATCTATTCTGGTGATGACTCTCTCACTTTACCGATGATGGCAGTGGGAGCCAAAGGTGTTATCAGTGTTGCTTCTCATCTTGTGGGTAAGCAGATTCGGACAATGATCGAAGCCTTTGTCGATGGTAATGTGCAACTTGCCACTCAGACACACATTCAGTTATTTCCCCTGTTTAAGGCTTTGTTCTACACCACCAATCCCATTCCACTCAAAACAGCTTTACATTTGATTGGTCAAGATACAGGGGTAATGCGATCGCCCCTCGTCAAAGGTTCACCCGAACTAGCAGCCAAGCTCAAAATGGTAATGGATGAATTAGGTCTGATCTAACAAGTCTGGTTTATCTAAACAAACAAATAGTGGTTAGTCATGATTAGTCAATAGTGAACGGCACTAACAGCTAATTAGCAACTAACTAACACTATAAACAGCTTTCCTTTTAACTTATATACTCAACAAAT
Source organism: Pseudanabaenaceae cyanobacterium MP8IB2.15 (assembly GCA_030248825.1). GTDB lineage: Bacteria > Cyanobacteriota > Cyanobacteriia > Pseudanabaenales > Pseudanabaenaceae > JARCMB01. The sequence continues at coordinate 1,658 of JARCMB010000260.1, forward strand.
CGGTAAATATGACAAAAACAGCAAATTCCCCAGCCCTCAAGATTATTCCTTTGGGTGGTCTCAAAGAAATTGGTAAGAACACCTGGGTATTTGAAATTAACGACGAGATTATGCTGCTCGATGGCGGGCTGTCATTCCCTGAAGATGGTATGCATGGTGTGAATATCGTGCTGCCTGACATGACCTATCTGCGCCAAAACAAGCACAAGATCAAGGGCATGATCGTGACGCACGGACATGAAGATCACATCGGCGCGATCGCATTTCACCTCAAGCAATTTGATATTCCTGTAATCTATGGGCCACGTTTGGCGATGGCGTTACTTGAAGACAAACTACGTGAAGCGGGTGTATCTAATCGCACCGAGTTGCGTCGGGTTGGACCGCGTGATGTCGTGCGGGTCGGTAATAGCTTCTTCGTCGAGTTTATTCGTAATACTCATTCGATCGCTGACAGCTTTACAATCGCGATCAACACTCCTGCGGGTCTAGTGATTCACTCTGGCGACTTCAAGGTTGACCATACGCCTGTCGATGGTGAATTTTTTGACTTCCAGCGTTTAGCAGAACATGGTGAAAAAGGCGTATTGTGTCTGATCAGCGACTCTACCAATGCCGAAATTCCTGGGGTTACGCCTTCAGAACGATCGGTCTATCCTAACCTCGAACGCATATTCGCCGCCGCTAAAGGTCGCGTCTTGGTCACGACATTTGCGTCCTCGGTGCACCGCGTCAACATGATTCTCGATATCGCTGACAAACAAGGTCGTGTGGTTGGAATTGTGGGTCGATCGATGCTTAACGTGATTGCCCATGCCAGAAACTTGGGATATATCAAGTGCCGTGATGATTTGATGCAGCCTTTAAATAATCTGCGCCACTACCGCGATGACCAGATTTTGATCTTGACCACAGGTTCGCAAGGTGAACCGATGTCTGCACTGACCCGCATGGCAAATGATAGTCATCAAGTTAAGATTCGCCAAGGCGATACGGTAGTATTTTCGGCGAACCCAATTCCAGGTAACACAATTCCTGTGGTGCGGACGATCGACAAGCTGATGGCAATGGGCGCAAATGTGATCTATGGCAAGGATAAAGGTATCCATGTCTCTGGTCACGGCGCGCAAGAAGATCAAAAGCTGATGTTGGGACTGGTTCGTCCTAAGTTCTTCTTCCCTGCTCACGGTGAGTTGCGGATGTTGTTGCAACACGCCAGAATGGCGGAAGCGATGGGTATTCCCAAGGAAAATATTGTGATCGCCGAAAATGGTGATGTGATTGAAGTTTGCCAAGAACACATCCGCGTTTCTGATAAAGTGCCTTCTGGTGTGGAATTGGTTGATTCTTCGCGTGAAGGTGTGGTCAAAGGTGATGTGTTACGCGATCGACAACAGATTGCAGGTGATGGCATCGTCACGATCGCCGCTTCGATCGGTTTAGATGGCAAACTCTCGGCGACACCTGACATTCAGCTTAACGGTGTAGTGTTGCCAATGGATCGATCGCAGATTCTGGCATTCATTACCGAGGCAATCCAAAATACTTTATCGCGTTCTTGGACCGACTTTGCTCGGACTCAAGATGACCTGAAGGTCGAAATTGACTGGGTTGGATTGCGCCACCAACTAGAGCGCGATCTGACTCGCACTCTGAAAAATCAAATGCAGAGCCGTCCAATGTTGGTGCTGCTGTTGCAGACTCCTGGCTCGGCTGTACCTCCGGCGGTGGCTAAGTCTGACACTCCGAATAAGAGCGTTATTCTCAATCCAAATAATGGCTCATCTCCTGCTGCTAAACGCCGCCGTGCTACGGCTGGGGCTGTCTCTTAGTCTCTTAGCTAGTAGTTAAATTAAAAGAAGATGGTTTGTTTAATCGACAAGCCATCTTTTTTATGTGAGTTGGTTTTGACTCTGCTCAGTCAACATTAGCTGAGCACTAATTAACCCTACCCGTAACTGGCGAACTCGCACTAGCATAAGCCTTTACAGGAATCCGTCCCGCCAAAAACGCCAACCTACCCGCTACCGTCGCCATCCCGATCGCCCTACCCATGCTTACAGGATCGTGAGCTTGCGCGATTGCCGTATTCACCAACAACGCCGCCGCCCCCAACTCCATCGCCGCCGCCGCCTCACTTGGCGCACCAATACCAGCATCCACCACCACAGGAATTTTTGACTGCTCAATGATAATTGCAATATTCGCTGCATTCTTTAAGCCCTGCCCCGAACCGATCGGCGAACCCAGTGGCATCACCGTCACACAGCCAATTTCCTCCAAAGCCTTTGCCAACATCGGATCGGCATTGATATAAGGCAGCACGGCAAAACCCTCTTTAACCAATTGCACTGCCGCATGATAAGTCCCCAGTGGGTCAGGCAATAAATACTTCGGATCGGGAATCACCTCCAGTTTGACAAAATTATTATCTTCTTGCCCCAAAACCTTCGCCATCTCTCGCCCCAGCCGAGCCACCCGCACTGCCTCATCCGCCGTCTGGCAACCCGCCGTATTTGGTAAAAGCCAGTATTTCTGCCAATCTAGAGCCTCCGCCAGACCCTCATGCCCTGCCGCATTAGTCTGTACTCGCCGCACCGCCACCGTGATAATTTCGCATCCACTCGCCTCGATCGCCGCCTGCATCACCTTAAAATCAGAGTACTTACCCGTACCAGTCATCAGACGCGAGTTAAATTTCCGCCCCGCGATCGAAAGCGGCTGGTCAAGCGTAGGTTGTAAAGTCTTTTCGGTGGTGAGCATGAATGGCAGCCTTAAAAGTTAAGTTACAGGTATTGTAAGGTAATCACAGAGAATCATATTTGATGAAATCGATCGAACAGCCACAAATTAACCTCGCTAAAGTACGAGTAAGGGAGCATGTCAACCCACTCGGCAAAAAATATCAAGAACCCACACCTGCGCCTGACTGGTCAAGTGTATATGGCGATTGGTCAAAACCGCTTAGTCTCGATATTGGCTGTGCTAAAGGCGGATATATTCTGGAAATGGCGCAACTCCAACCCGAGTGGAACTTTTTGGGTTTAGAAATTCGGGAGCCGTTAGTGCATCGCGCGATTGCGATCCAACAAGAACTGCACTTAGACAACCTGTATTACTTATTTTGTAACGCTAACAACTCATTAACAAGCTTACTCCCGCCCGCCAAAGTGCAACAGGTGACAATTCAGTTTCCCGATCCTTGGTTCAAGCGACGACAACACAAACGACGTGTCGTGCAGCCCGAACTGGTAGAAACCCTGACCAAAATCCTGATGCCTGGGGCGCAAATTCTATTACAGTCAGATATTCAGCCCGTGTCGATCGAAATGATCGAGTACTTTGATGCCCACCCAAGATTTACGAATTTAGCGGGCAAAGGACAGTTTGCCGATTACGATATTTATCCACCTCATCAGCCCACAGAGCGGGAACAGTGGACGATCGATCGGGGTGGTAAAGTTTACAGGGGCGTATTTACTTATCAATGACTAATTCTCTGAGCATTTAGACGAAACAGCATAAGCCTCAATCTATTTGCTGATGTTAAAAATTATTACTTATTGTAAAATAATATAAATAGACTTTAGTAATCGGTCAAAGTAAGGAAGGTTAAATGTTAAGTAAGCTGGAAAAAATGAGCGTCGAAATCGAAAGAGGTTATGCCACTGACGAAGACTTGCATTTCCTCAAAGATTATGTTGACTCATTTAGTCTGCGACTGAGTGCTTACAACAAAATCCGTGAGCTGGAAAAAGAGATTGTCGAACAGGTTGAAGCTAAGCTGAATAAGATCGACCCTAACCTCCTCAATACTGGTGACAAAGATGTGAGTGGCAAGTGGAGGCGTGACACCTTCAGGGCTTTGCGGCACTCAGCGATTACAGTTTTGATTGACGATCCCGATCGACTAAAAGATCAATTCCTGACTTGGTATCAAACGATCATGCAGGCTTTTGGTGCCGAAAAAAGCTGCAACGCTACCTATTCAGTGATGCAAGATGTGGTAGAGCGAGTTTTACCACCTAGTGAGGCCAAACTACTACGTTCAGTATTAGAACTAAATCGCAGCATCCTCGGTAGTGTGCCACGCTCTACCTAATGTCATACTGGTAATAGTTCGTAACCTAACTAAATAATTTTGATGTATACCGTTGAATTAACTTTAAAAGGCAGTCCGATGGCTGTGTCTGTACAGCGCAAAGAAAAAGAAGACGCAGAAAAGCTCTATCAATCAATTGTTGACATGCTGCAATCAGGCAGTGCGAAGTTAGTTGAACTTACCTGTGAAAAGCAAGAAGACAAAAAACTGACAGTGCTTACGACCGAGATTTCGGCGATCCAAGTCTCTGAAAAGACTGGTTCTGCTTCAATGGCAAATGTTGGCTTTGGTCGCAGTTAGGGCGCTATGAGCATTTCTACTAGCAATGCGATCGCCACAGTCGATCTGTCTTTTGGTTGGAAATCGACCGCACCAGTGCTAGACAAATGCACTCTATCAGTACCCAAGGGCGAATTTTGGATGCTATTGGGTACTAATGGTAGCGGTAAATCGACCTTACTAAAACTGTTGGCAGGGTTGCTGACACCACAATCAGGGCAGATTCAACTTAACGGCAAGGTCGGATTTGTGTTCCAAAATCCCGATCATCAATTAGTCATGCCCACAGTCGGCGCAGATGTGGCTTTTGGCTTAGTGTCTGAGAATCTCTCGCATATCGAAACTCAAGCACGAGTATTTGACGCGCTCAGTGCCGTAAATCTCCAAGGGTTGCACCGTCGTCCCATTTATGCGCTCAGTGGTGGACAAAAACAACGGATTGCAATTGCAGGGGCGATTGCGCGTCAAGCTGATATCCTCATCCTCGATGAACCAACCGCACTATTAGATGCCGACAGCCAGTCCGATCTTGTGGTTGAGGTGCGCCGCCTCGTCAAAGAACAATCCCTCACAGCTTTGTGGGTCACCCATCGTCTTAATGAACTTGATTATGCGGATGGAGCTTTCCTGCTCAAGCAGGGGAAAGTCACCGATCGAGGCAACCCTGCTCGATTAAAACGGCTACTCACCGACTAAGCTGATAATTTGGAGTAAATCCGCATGAATGAAGCTAAAGAGTTGAAATATGCTTACTATCCTGGCTGTGTGTCAAAAGGAGCTTGCAAAGAACTACACGCCTCGACTACAGCGATTGCTAAAGCCTTAGGAATCGAATTAGTTGAACTGCAACAAGCCTCCTGCTGTGGTTCTGGCACATTTAAAGAAACTGATGAGTTATTGGAAGATACGGTGAATGCGCGGAATATCGCTCTCGCCGAAGCGTTAAATTTACCTGTGATGACGCAGTGCAGCACTTGTCAGGGTGTTTTAGGGAGAGTGAATGATAAGTTGAAGTTTGGCGATCCGCAACGTCGCGATCGAGTCAATGAATTCCTCGCTGCCGAAGGTCATCATTATCAAGGCACGACCGAAGTTTTACATCTCCTGTGGGTTTTACTGCGAGATTATGGCTTAGATCGGTTGAAAGAGAAACTGAATCGATCGCTAGCACCATTAAAATGTGCTTCTTTTTATGGCTGCTACTTGCTACGGGCGCAAACTGTCACACGGTTTGATGACCCTTACAATCCCGAATCGCTCGAAAACGTGTTTCGCACCGTGGGAGCAACACCTGTCTATTACGAAGGACGTGTGCAGTGCTGTGGCTGGCCGATTTCCAGTTATGCCACTAATGCCTCATTCTCTATGGCAGGGCGACATCTTGCGGCATCGATCGATGCGGGTGCAGATTGTATTGTCACTCCCTGTCCGCTCTGTCATCTCAATCTCGATTCCCGTCAGCCTGAAGTCGAAAAAGTAATCGGACGTAAGTTAGGCATTCCCATCCTCCATCTACCGCAGCTAATCGGCTTGGCACTTGGTATCGATCCTGTGACATTGGGACTAAATCACCATATTGTCTCGACTACACCTGTGTTGAGAGTACTTAGTGAGTGAGAACTTCGCTAATTATTCCTAAGTTCGTTAATCGCAGGATGCAGAGATTGAATATTTCTAGGGACTTTCCTGAGACCGCCTACGACATCTAAAATCCAAGCTAGAATTATGACGTTAAGCTGTAAGCCTCCAAGCCATGAGCCAAACTGTAATTGAGACTGATAACCAACACTTTATTAAACAGTCGATAACATGGGAGCAGTTCAAAGCTGTGCAATCTGCCTTTGCAGAAATCGGCGGGGTGCGGCTGATGTATTGTGAGGGAGTATTAGAAATTGTGGGTATTGGACGACTGCATGAAATGATCTGTACTTTGCTGGGAATGCTGCTAGGGCAATATTTCATGCTCAAACGTATTCGTTTTGTATCTACGGGAGCATATACTCAGTCTGTTAAAGGACTTACGGAGTTTCAAGCAGATTTGTCCTATAACTTTGATATGGAGAAAGAGATTTCTACTTTGTGCATTGAGGTTGTGGTGACTAGTGGCAATCTGACTAAGCTCAGAAAATATCAATTATTAGCCATTCCTGAAGTTTGGTTTTGGAAAGAGGGGGAAATTAGTATTTTTTGCTTGCAGGATGGGAATTATGTGAAGATGCAAAGCAGTTTATGTTTGCCCGATCTGAATATTGACCATTTAGAGGAATGTTTGTTGATGGATTCTCAACTAGATGCCATGCTGGCTTTTAGTGACAGATACAAATAATTTGTTATTTGTATCTCTTAATATGTATACATTTTTACAGATAATATAGTTCTAGCGTATCTTTATTTCTTTTTTGGGATATCCCTTTTTGCTCCAGAGAAATCTGTGTTTTTGAGCATGGCTCCCTTAAAACTGACATCCGTTAAGTCAGCAAATTTAAAAGATGTACCCACAGTATTTTTAAGTGTTTCGATCGAAACTAACAGGGCTTTTACCGCAAATACTGCCCCGATCGAACTGATAATTACATAAATAAAGGCATAGACGATCGACACGGTAATTGTTTCACCAGATCTAGCGATCGAAGCACTTAAAGCCCCACTTAAAACCGAAGTCACCGCAAAATTACTTGCCACCGCCGCCGCGATCGAAAAATTACTCACGAATTGGAACAAATGCCTGCCACCGAGCGCATAATCCAGCATAAACGTGACAATCCCCGCAAAAATTAGTGCCACGGTAAACACTGTCCAAACCGTTGGTAATGCCAGGGCCGTATCCAGATTGCCAGCAAAACCGCAAACCACTGCCACACTCACCCCAAATAAACTGGCGATCGAAAAGGTGATCGCCAATCCCAAATCACCTGCGATTACCACAGCAAAACAAAACCCCAAAGCAATCGCCACGGCAAACACTTGATTTCCGATCGCGGTTACACCCGCCGCAATCGCCACCGCCAACAGCAAG
>JARCMB010000261.1 GCA_030248825.1 Pseudanabaenaceae cyanobacterium MP8IB2.15
GCATCAACCATTGGGCTAGGTGATGTAAGACGGGCTTTGCCTGCTATCGCTGCTTGAATTCAGAATCCCCTCGCCTTAAGGCAGGGGAGTATGTCAATCTCAGATAATTCTATGCCCTGACATGAGAGGACTGCGGTTAAAAGTGCGATCGATCCGAAGCGATCGAGGTTCATAGTTTCTGGTAATTAGTAAATCTGTTTATACCCCATCTCACTCATTTTATCGTTATCTTGTTTTGCTCCTTCTAGATCGCCAAGCTGATGACGAGATCCAGCACGGATTACATAGGCTTCGACATTTTCAGGATCGTTACGGAGGATTTGATTTGCTCCTTCGATCGCTTTTTTGTGGTTATTCATCGCAGCATAAACCCGCGTTCGTTTAGCATAGACTTCCATATCTTTGGGATAGAGTTGCAAAGCTTTGCTGTAATCGTCGATCGATTCTTTATATTGGTGCAGAGAATTGTGAGCATCGGCTCGATCGATGTAGGCTTTTCGATCTTTGGGATTAAAACGCAGGGCGAGATTGGCGATCGCAAAAATGAGTGGGTAAGTCGCAACAATCTAAATAATCCAATTTGGCATGTCAATCATCCAGCTTGAGACTCGATCGAGTTTGTCTTGGTTGTGTCTATATTATTGGAAATCCTTCCCTGAGTAAAATTTTGGGCTAACTATCTTAAACTATTGAGTAATTGGCATTTGTAGAGGACTGATGAATTATCTCGTAGCAGTATTGAGCGATCGAATCCAGGCCGAAGAAGTTTACACAGCTTTAGAGCGAGCCAGCATACCCCTAACTCAAGTTTCGATCTTAGGCAAGGGCTATAAAAGTGCGGATGAGTTTGGCTTAATTAACCCAAATCAACAAGCAAAGAAGGCTGCAACTTTTATGTCTTATTGGCTAGTGCCGTTTGGATTTTTTGCTGGTTTGGGCTTTAGCCTCATTGCCAACCTCCACACATTTGCGTGGGCGGGTGTAATTGGCGATCATTTGATTGGTGGCCTATTAGGTGCGATCGCCGCAGCAATGGGAAGCGTATTTGTCGGCGGCGGCGTGGGTTTAGCCTCTGGTAGTGGGGATGCTCTGCCCTATCGTAACCGCCTCGATGAAGGCAAGTATTTAATCATTGTCAGAGGTGCAGAAAGTCTCACAAATAGAGCTACAGCGATCATCCAGCCCTTTGCCCCAGAAAACCTTCAAGGTTACAGCGAGGTTTAATTTGAAATTTAGATCAGTTCCGAAAAATCTTTGACTTCAAAGTATTGGCGAAACTTATCTGTTACCTGTAACCAGTACGATCGACCCGCCCCATCTTGCCGCCGTTTTCGGACAAACCCTTGCGCCACTAGCTCATGCACATGTTCGTAGGCACCTGAACCACGCAACTCGATCAGATCCGATTGGGTGATCGGGCTTTTGAGCGCGATCGCCGCCAGAGTTCGCAATTCACCACGGCCCAAATCGGCAGGAATAATCTTTTGCACAAGGTCGGTGTATTCAAGCCGCAACCGTAGGGCAAAGCCTTCGTTGGTTTCGACAATCTCTAAGGCACTGCCCCGATGTGCGTAGTCTGCCATCAAGTCAATCAGACCATCTTCGGCAGTCTGCTGGTCGCAGCTTGCATATTCCGCGATCGAACTGACACTCAAGGGTTGAGCTTTCAGGTATAAAATTGCTTCGATCTTTTGCTTTAGTGTAGATAACTCAGTCATGGCAAGATTGTACTCATATCCCGCAATACTAAAACCATTTGCCGCTAATCGGAGCAACCAAATTATGCCAGATTCTATGATGTACCAAGAAGATAACTACGTCGTACTGCCTCCCAGTATGCAAGAGCAGTTCGTAAAGCTGCCTGAACTAGAGGATATTCTTCGAGGATTGCTAGCCCAAAATCAGGATCGCTTGCCTGTAGATCTACAAAAATTCCCTTCGATCGAACAGCAAGTAGAATGCTTAATCAAGACCGCCTGTGAATTTGAGTCTGAAGATGGTACTTGGCAGTGGTTTGTCGTGCGTCTAGAAAAACCAAAAGGGAAATAAGCATGAGTTTAACTTTTGCCGATCTGTTTGCGGGTATTGGTGGATTTAGAACAGCCTTAGAAAGTGTTGGGGGAAAATGTGCATTTTCTTCGGAATGGGATAAATATGCTCAAACAACCTATGAAGCTAACTTTGGCGATCTACCTCATGGTGATATTACTGAGATTCATGAATCCTCGATTCCAGACATCGATATATTAACTGCTGGATTTCCATGTCAACCATTTAGCTCAATGGGCAAACGTGAAGGTTTTGAGCATCCTACCCAAGGAACTTTGTTTTATGACGTAGTTAGAATTTTAAAAGCTAAAAGACCTAAAGCATTTATTTTAGAGAATGTTGAAGGCTTGTTGACCCATGATGGTGGTAAAACTTTAAACGTCATATTAGACACCTTATCTGTCTCGGTAAATGGACAATACCTTTTTTTCAGCGATCCTGATGTTAGATACCATGTTTTTTGGCGTGTGTTAGATGCAAAGGACTATGGAGTGCCTCAAACTAGAAAAAGGATTTTTATTGTAGGGATATCTGAACAGACTTTTAAAGAAGTTCCTGATTTTAGCTTTCCTCCTCCCTTCAAGCATAAAAAATCTATAGGTTCATATATTGAAGAGAATATAACTGGCTATTCAATATCAAAGCATTTACAAGATTCCTACCTATTTAAATTGAATGATGGAAGACCAGAATTAATCGATAAAAATTCCACGATTCAAGTCAAGACCTTAGTTTCGACCTATCACAAAATCCAAAGATTAACAGGAACTTTTGTTAAAGGTGGCGAAACTGGGATCAGACTACTTAGCGAAAACGAATGTAAAGCAATTATGGGGTATCCTAAAAACTTTGTGATCCCAGTTTCTAGAACACAGATGTACAGACAGTTTGGGAATTCCGTTGCTGTTCCTGTCGTCCGCGAAGTTGCAAAAAGCTTGATAAGTTGTCTCAAGAAACATCAGGTTATTCCAAATAAACCTAACAAAGAAGCGGAACTGATAAATGCCTAAAGACGACACAGAAATTACACAGGTCAATATTGCTCAAATCAACATTATTAAGGAGTACTTCCAAATGCATCCTAATGTTGAGATCGGAACGAAAGATGTTGTAGATTGGGCAGTTTCAACTTATTTAGAGCGTACAGGGAAAATTTTTAGAGATCCCGATCGTGGGGTCAGATCTCTGTATCAAAGGGGATTTCTCCAAAAAGTTGCAAAGGGAATATACAAATACAATCCTGAATATGCAGAAAATAAACGCCAAGAAGATTTTACAACCGTCCAGAAAAATAAGATTTTAAAGCGGGATGGGTACAAATGCGTGATTTGTGGAGTAGGTAGGGAAAATGGGGCTGAATTACATGTCGATCACATTAAACCCAAAGATATGGGAGGTTTAGCGACGATCGAGAATGGACAAACTTTGTGTAGTCGCCATAATTTTTTAAAGAAAAATCTCAACCAAACAGAGACAGGCAAAAAAATGTTTATTCGCTTGTATGAACTTTCCAAGAAAGAACAGGATCATGAGCTACAGGATTTTTGTACGCAGATACTTCAGACTTTTGATAATTTTGGTATTAATGGGCATATTGAA
>JARCMB010000262.1 GCA_030248825.1 Pseudanabaenaceae cyanobacterium MP8IB2.15
ATTCGGATTTTGGGACAAAAACCACCTCAACCCGGAAAAGCCGTGCATTTGACGATCGATCTAGAGCTACAGAAAGCCGCCGAAGTTGCCCTAGGAGATCTACAGGGAGGCATTGTGGCAATGAATCCGCAAACTGGAGAAGTGCTGGCAATGGCAAGTCGTCCTACCTTCGATCCAAATGTATTTTCCACCCGCATTTCTGAGGCAACTTGGAAACGCCTGCAAGCCGCCGATCACCCCTTTGTTAACCGCACTTTACAGGGTTATCCACCTGCCAGCACCTATAAGATCGTTACAACCGTAGCCGCACTTGAATCCAAAAAGTTCAGCCCTGGTGACATCCTCGATACATTTCCTTACCTCAAAATCGGTGGCATTCAATTTTGGGATCACAACAATGCTGGATTTGGCGCGATCGGTTTTACCGAAGCAATGGCACTCAGCAGCGATACTTTTTTCTACCAAGTGGGCAGAAGAATTGGGCCTGAAATTTTAGCATCTTGGTCGCGCAAGTTTGGCTTTGGAGCGCATACAGGGATCGAACTCAAAGATGAAGAAGCTCCAGGTTTAGTGCCAGATCCAGCATGGAAGCTCAAAGCCCTCAAAGAACCTTGGTATGTTGGAAATACGATCAATATGTCGATCGGGCAGGGTGATTTGCAGGCAAATCTACTCCAAGTCGCGATGATGACATCAGTGCCAGCAAATGGTGGAGATCTGGTGCAACCACATCTATTGCTCGACGATGCCGAGAAAAAAACATGGCGGAAGTCGCTGAACCTCAGCCCCAGTACGATCGATGTCTTGCAACGCGGGCTGAGGGAGGTGGTGACTTCAGGCACGGCACAACCTTTGAATATCGCTTCCGTGGCGATCGCGGGTAAATCTGGGACAGCCGAAGATCCGCCCCGTCCCAGCCACACTTGGTTTGTTGGTTATGCTCCTGTCGCCAAACCCGAAATCGTCGTTGTCGTGTTTGGTGAAAACTCTGGCGGTGGCGGTAGTAGTACGGCAGGAAGTCGCGTACTAAAGACGATCGAAGCTTATTTTCGACTCAAAAAACAGTCCCATAAAGACTCTTCCAGTAAACCCTAGTCCCCCTAGTAGACCCAAGCCCAACTACGATCTAAAATTTAGTATGCGGATTTTGATCGTCGAAGATAATGAGCCAATTGCCGCCTCTCTGTTTGAGGCTCTGACAGATCGACTTCATCTTGTCGATCTAGCTACAGATGGTCTGGAGGGGTGGAATATGGTCGAGGCTTTTGAATACGACATGATTTTGCTCGATGTCATGATGCCAGGGTTAAATGGAATTGAACTTTGTCGAAAGCTACGTCTTGCTGGCTATCAAATGCCGATCTTGATGCTGACTGCTAGAGATACTCTCACCGATAAGATCATTGGCTTAGATGCGGGTGCAGATGATTATGTTGCTAAGCCATTCGCATTTAGAGAATTGGAAGCTCGAATGCGTGCCCTCGCGCGGCGGCAAAAATCTACCCTACCACCCATACTTTGCTGGGAAAAACTGCAACTAAATCCCAGCACGAATGAAGCTAGCTATGGTGAGATCGCTATCCCTCTTACTCGACGGGAATACTCTCTACTAGAGCTTTTGATCGGTAATCCTCAGATCGTATTTAGCCGTGGCATGATTATTGAACGACTGTGGTCATGCGAAGAGTACCCAGCCGAAGAAACCGTGAAAATGCATATCAGAAGATTGCGGCAAAAGTTGAAGGCAGCAGGTGCGCCTGAGGATTTTATCGAAACGATCTATGGTTTAGGTTATAAACTTAAATCCACCTCATCCTAAGAAGTTGTCGGTGACTATGATAATAGACATGTTTAGTTGGAGGACTAAATCTATGCAAAAAACACTCGATCGCATTACATTCAACCCACAGATTATGAGCGGTCGGGCTTGTATAAGGGGAATGCGAATCACGGTTTCACTGGTATTAAGTCTGATTGCTAATGGATTAACGACAATAGAAATTCTGAGTGAATATCCAGACCTTGAGCCTGAAGATATTAGGGCAAGTCTTTTGTATGCTGCTTTTTTAGCAGATGAGGAAGTACGTAGTTTTGTTGGGATGAGTGCGTGAAACTTTTAGCAGATATGGGAGTTTCTCAAACGGTTGTAAAAGCACTGTGCCAGACGGGTTATGATGCGAAGCATCTTAGAGATGAAGGATTGCAATGTTTACCCGATCCTCTGATTATTGAGAAGGCAAAGTTAGAAGATCGTGCCATTCTGACTTTTGATTTGGATTTTGGCGATCTTATGGCTGCAAGTAAGGCGGATCTGCCAAGTGTGATTATCTTCCGATTAAAAAATACATCTCCTCAGTTTGTTTTGAATCGTTTGCAAAGTCTTCTAGAAAGTTGTGCGGAAGAGATAAATATGGGGGCTGTGGTGATTGTGTCTGATGAACGATATCGAATAAGGCGTTTGCCAATTTAGTCAGATTGCGATCGAGCCGCTAAAGAACTTAACCGCGATCGACCTACGAACTGCTTAATACTGCTCAGCAATCGATCGAACTCGATCGAAGTTTTGACACATCCTAGATCATGCAAGCGATATCGTTAGTTTTTTGCGTGAACAGGAGATTCTCACGGTAGTCCACAGGACAGTCAATCACAGCAGGAACTGATTGGGCTAGGGCTTCTTTAAGCGTTGGGATCAGATCGCTGGCAGACTCGATCCGATATCCTTTCAATCCCATGCTATCAGCAAGTTTAACGAAATCAGGATTGCCAAATTTAATGAATGCACTCTTACCAAAATGGATTTGCTGCTTCCATTCAATTAGACCATAACCGCCATCGTTAAAAATTAAAGTCACAAATGGTGTGCCAATTCGCACCGCAGTTTCCAATTCCTGCATATTCATCATAAAGCCACCATCGCCTGTCACAGCTACGATTTTGCGTTTAGGATAGACCAGCTTAGCTGCCACCGCCCCAGGGATGGCAATCCCCATTGCCGCAAATCCATTTGAGATAATGCAAGTATTGGGTCGATCGCAATGATAATGCCTTGCCATCCACATCTTATGTGCGCCGACATCAGAAATCACAATGTCTTCAGGATTCATCACCTGCCTCAGATCGTAGACGATCTTTTGTGGTTTGACTGGGAAGCCATCGTCTTGAGCATATTGCTCGTAATCAGCTCGGATCATCGGTCTTAATTCCAGCGCATGAGGAGCGGATTTACCAGTTCGATCGGCGCGATGCAAGATTTCATTTAGGGCATCAGAGATATCTCCGACCACTTCCACTTGAGGAATATAACTACTGTCAATTTGGGAGGAACTTTCGCCAATATGAATAATCGGAATATTGCCAGTACTATTCCATTTTTTGGGCGAATATTCCACTAAGTCATAACCGACCGCAATCACCAAATCCGTCTCGTCAAACGCACAATTAATAAAATCACGTTGTTGTAATCCCAATGACCACATCGCTAAAGGATGAGTATAGGGAATCACGCCTTTACCCATGAATGTATTGACCACAGGGATATTCAAGCGGGTGGCAAATTCGGTGAGAGCTTCACTGGCATGAGAACGAATTGCGCCATTTCCAACTAGGATTAAAGGATTTTTGGCTTTGGTAATCAATTCGCCTGCTTCGCCTAAACTCCGATAGGAAGCAAAAATTTTGTCACCATCTCTTTTAGTCAGGGGTTTGCCCTCCACAGGCATGGCAGCAATGTTTTCGGGTAAATCGATATGTACTGCGCCTGGTTTTTCGGATTGGGCGCGTTTGAAGGCTTTTCGGACAATTTCGGGGGTAATGCTGGGTCGGACGATCTGAGCGTTCCATTTCGTTACTGGTGCAAACATCGCCACTAGATCGAGATATTGATGCGAGTCGATATGCATTCGATCGGTTCCCACCTGTCCTGTAATTGCTACCAATGGCGCACAGTCAAGATTGGCATCAGCAACACCAGTCATCAGATTCGTTGCACCTGGACCTAGGGTAGAGAGGCAAACTCCAGGTTTGCCCGTCAATCGCCCATAGACATCTGCCATGAATGCCGCGCCTTGTTCGTGGCGGGTTGTAATAAATCGAATCGAAGAATGTTCTAAGGCATTGAGAACTTCCATATTCTCTTCACCAGGCAGCCCAAAAATATACTCCACACCCTCATTTTCAAGGCATTGCACTAGTAATTCTGCTGTGTTCATGTTGTTGACTCCTCACTACTTAACCCACACGGTTTTGATGTTGACGAACTCTTGAATCCCTTCACTGCTCAATTCTCTACCGTAACCCGATCGCTTGATGCCGCCAAAAGGTAATCGCGGATCGGATTTGACCATACCATTAATAAAAACTGCACCTGCTTCGAGTTCGTTAATCAATCGCGTTTGCTCGATCGAGTCGTTTGTCCAAGCACTCGCGCCCAAGCCAAATACTGTACTGTTCGCTAGTTCGATCGACTCGTCAATATCCTTGACCCGAAATAGAGCTGCCACAGGCCCAAACATCTCATCGCTGTAGGCAGGCGCATTAGCAGGAATATCAGTCAAAATTGTCGGTGGATAAAAATTCCCTGGTCGATCGAAATCAGGTTTGCCTCCCATCAGTAACTTTGCGCCCATCTGCACGGATTTCTGCACCTGAGCATCGAGTCGATCGCGAATTTGTCGTGTCGCCATCGGCCCAATATCAGTATCGGCTAGCATCGGATCGCCAACCTTGAGTAGTTGATACCGCTCCACCAGCTTCTGTTGAAATCGATCGAAGATCGGATCGGCAATAATAAACCGTTTCGCCGCAATGCAAGACTGCCCACTATTCAACATCCTCGCTGTCACCGCCGTCGCCACCGCCATTTCTAGATCCGCACTTTCCAGCACGATAAACGGGTCGCTGCCCCCTAATTCCAATACGACTTTCTTGAGTGCATCACCTGCGGCGGAGGCTAAACTTTGTCCTGCATGTTCGCTACCTGTGAGCGTTGCAGCTTTGACTCGATCATCTTGAATAATCGCCTTTACCCGATCGGCTCCAATCAGTAATGTCTGAAACGTGCCAGAGGGAAATCCTGCCTGACTGAATATTCGATCGATCGCCAATGCACACTGCGGCACATTAGAAGCATGTTTGAGCAAACTGACATTGCCCGCCATTAAAGCTGGAGCGGCAAATCGAAACACCTGCCAGAATGGAAAATTCCACGGCATCACAGCCAGAATAATACCCAACGGCTGATAGCGCACAAAGCTTTGACTAGCATCAGTAGTAATGTGTCGATCGGCTAAATATTGCTCGGCGTGTTCGGCATAGAACCGACAGACAAACGCACATTTTTCCACTTCGGCGATCGAACTTTCGATCGTCTTGCCCATTTCCAGCGTGATCAACTCGCCAAATTTCTGCTTATCGGTTTCGAGTAGATCCGCCGCCTTGATTAACCACTGCGCTTTTTGGCTAAAGTTTATTTGGCGATATTGCTTAAAAGTCCGTTCTGCCAGCGCAATCTTGGTTTCAATTTCGGCTTCAGTTAGAGGCGTAAAGGTTTTGAGTGTCTCACCTGTGGCTGGGTTGACTGTATCGATCGCCATAGATCTACCTCCTAAATGTCCCACAGATCAGTATAGCGAGAATTTCTTCGTGTTTATCGTGCTTGACAACGATCGAAAACTCGACTAATCATTATCGATCGAACCGCAAAGCACTGAGCCATCGGCATCATCTTGAGAGCCAACGATGCAGCCAATACCATGTTGACGATCGATTACGACGATGCCCTCAACAGTTCCAAAGGGATAGGGGTTGTAAGTTGTGAACTGTAATTCTGTAGCTTCTTTGAGGTTACTTAGAGGCATCGAACCAGAACTCAAATTAGAAGCAGCGACGACATTACGATCGACAGTTGTTTGATTTAGTGGTTCAGCTTTTGCGGGAATTGCAAAGCCAATGATTGCGGTTAATAATGCTGCCGTAGCCAAAGCTTCAAATTTCATTGCCTTACCCTCACTAGATTGATACGACTATGATCTACCCAATTCCGCTTGAGGTAAGTGATACAAGATCGAGATCGATCGTGATTTATACCTTCAACCTGTGTGACCAAGATCACATTTAGGTCTTATTTCCTTGAATAGCTTTGAGGGGTAGGGTTTCGAGAGATCGCAAAAAAGTACTTGCTTCACGACGCATTTCGTGGTTTGATAAGCGTACATTAATCAAACAGATTATGGAATGTGCCTCTACTATGGTCGATCGACTCTATACCCCCGACTCCTCAACCAAATTGAGGCTACCGCTATATATGCAGCCTGTGTCGGCGGGTTTTCCTTCTCCTGCGGAAGACTATATCGAAGGCAAACTCGATCTTAATCGCTATCTGGTTAAGCATCCTGCCGCTACTTTTTTTGTGCGCGTGGTAGGAGATTCCATGATCGATGCAGGTATCCATCCCAAGGATATGTTAATTGTCGATCGAGCGATCTTGCCTACCAATGGCAAAATCGTGATTGCGGTCGTGAATGGAGAGCTAACAGTCAAGCGACTGCGGCAGGTCAAAGAGAAACTGTGGCTGATGCCTGATAACAGCAACTATCAACCATTACAAATCTCTGCTGAGATGGACTTCCTAATCTGGGGTGTCGTTACAACTGTAATCCACTTCGTTTAGTTGGTGCGAGATGCAAAACACGATCTATAAAGGAATTTAAAGACTATGACCAAACTGTTCGCATTAGTTGACTGCAACAACTTTTATGTTTCCTGTGAGCGAGTGTTCAATCCCAAACTAGAAAATAGACCCGTAATTGTGTTGTCAAATAATGATGGCTGTGTGGTTTCTAAATGCGATCGAGCCAAGCAGTTAGGAATTAAGACAGGCGTACCTTTGTTTAAAATTAAACCGCTTGTGCAAGAGCATAAGATTGCTGTGTTCTCGTCTAACTATGCGCTCTATGGCGATCTCTCCCAACGAGTGATGGAAACGCTGACCAACTTTGCCTCAGAAATGGAAGTGTATTCGATCGATGAAGCCTTTCTCGATCTATCAGGATGCATCAGTTCATTCGATCGCGATGCTCAAAAAGCAGTTGACAGCCCACTATCAATTTTGCCTGAATGGATTAAAAGAGATTTGCCCATTCCCATTGTCAGAGGTTTAAAGACAGAAGCCCTGAGCGAATTTTGTGCCGAAGTCGCATTTTCCTATGGCGAAAAGATTCGGACTACGGTACAACAATGGACGGGAATCCCTGTATCGATCGGGATTGCTACGACTAAGACATTAGCAAAAATTGCCAATCGGATGGCAAAAACATCTGGTCAGGGTGTTGTGTCGATCGCCAATAAAACTGAGCTAGAAACCGCTCTCGCTCATACGATGGTGAATGATATTTGGGGAATTGGTCGTAATTACGCCAGAGAATTGATCGAGGTTGGTATCCATACAGCTTTAGAGCTACGAGATGCCAATGAAGAATTGGTAAGGCAAGTAATTGGTATCCAAGGAGTGCGAGCTGTATTGGAATTGCGGGGGATCTCTTGCTTCTCACTCGAATGTTTACCAAGTCAGAGGCAGGGAACTCAGGTATTTCGCACGTTTGGGGAGCCAGTGAAATCCTTGGCAGAACTAAAAGAAGCGGTTGCGACCTATGCTGCCATTGCCTCCGAAAAATTACGCCGCGATCGACTTGCCGCCAGCCAAATGACAATCTCCCTAATCACCAATCAGTTTAAGGACGAGCCACAATATCGCAATTCGATCACGATCAAGCTTCCTATTGCTAGCAACTACACACCAGATCTAACTCACCATGCGATCGAAGGGCTAGAAGCCATATTTGAACAGGGCTATAGTTTTAAAAAACTGGGGATATCTCTATCTGGGCTAGTGCCAGCCAATCAAGTCCAAACAGATTTATTCGATCGGTTCGAGTCTGGATTCGATCATGTCGATCGACAGACTCGAAAAAACCAACTCATGCAAGTGATCGATCGAATCAATACTCACATGGGATCGGGTACGCTCAAATATGCAGCTTCAGGCACACAAGCTCCCTGGAAAGCCAAATCCGATCACCGTTCTCAACGCTACACCACCAACTGGCAAGAACTCCCAATCGCCAAAGCCTGAATC
The DNA here is from genome assembly GCA_030248825.1 of Pseudanabaenaceae cyanobacterium MP8IB2.15. GTDB lineage: Bacteria > Cyanobacteriota > Cyanobacteriia > Pseudanabaenales > Pseudanabaenaceae > JARCMB01. Next base: position 8,135 of record JARCMB010000262.1, read on the forward strand.
TCAAGCACGCGATATCATTTTCTGCCTCAACACTAAAGCCG
>JARCMB010000263.1 GCA_030248825.1 Pseudanabaenaceae cyanobacterium MP8IB2.15
CAAGTCTGGACAAAAGTCCGCTGGATCGTTCCCAATTTGACATAGCCGAGATGGATATCATACAGCACCACTTTAAGTTCACGATTTAGTCGATCGCGCTGTCGTTTCATCTCGATCGACTCTGTAGCAAATGCCTTGACTGTCTTGATATTTGTCACAATCTCAGAGGTGCGACTCTCGGTATTTTCCTGATGTTTGTCGAGAATTTCTTCTTTACCAATAATCCGTTTGAGATTGTGAACCGTAAAGCTGAGAATAAACACAAACGAGATCGCAAATAGAACCGCAATCCGCCACTCAATCAGCCAAATGATCGCAAAAATCCCCATGACTCGAAAAAGCTTGGGAATTAGTTGACCCGCAATTTCTGGATATGTCCAAGTATGATTTGCTAATCCTCTGGCGACTCGTCCTGCAATTCGTCCAGGGTTATTCTCATCGTAAAAATCTAGTGGCAATGTTAGAACCTTTGCGATCGCTTTTTGGGTTTGTTCGTGGCGGGCGCGTAAGGAGATATCCCAGTGAAACCAGCTACTAATCCAGGGCTGAATCGGCGCTCTGACGACGCTAACCATAAAGATTATGCCCAGCAATACGCCAAGCGATAGATATTGGCTTACTGCTAAACCTGTCACGATCGACACGTTGGTAATCAGTTGAGCAATTAGCGGATCGATTGCTTGCCCAGATAGAACATTGATAATCTGCCCAATTGTATAGGGGACGGCTAGATCGATGATTTCAAATGCACTGGATGCCGTGATGCTCCACAGAATTGCCCTTTTGTAGCGACCGTAGTAGTTAAAAATGTCTCGCAATTTTGCCATAAATATTCCTTAGCGGCTCCCTTTACTTACAGGAGCCGCTACTTACCCAAATACAAGAACTTCAGATGTATTACACTATACTACATCGATTATTTAACCCTTCCCCCAAGCGGATGAATCTTGCAGATCGGTTTAAGGGGCATGGACTTTGTAAAGCCAATTATGAACATTTCTAACGATCAGAACCAATTCCGCAACTGGACAGGCGTTATTACCTAAAATATGGAATTAAAAGTTTCCTTAACCCGTAAATAAGCATGGATTTTGTAAAACCATTTAACGGCGATCCTCAAGATGGGCATCTATCGACCCCGATCAGTGACTCAGCGATTGTCAGAGCCTTTATTTCCAATCTGCCAATCAACCGTAAAGGGCTATCTCCCATTACGCGCGGTCTGGAAGTTGGCTTGGCTCATGGCTATTTCTTGGTTGGGCCTCAAATTTTGCTTGGTCCAGGTCGGGACTATGCAGCAGATCCTTATTTGGCTGCTCTGATAACAGCAGTCTCAATTGTGGTCCTAGGCACGATCTCGCTCAATGCTCATGGTATCGTCTCACGCAAAAGTGCGGCTGAAAGCCCAGCAGGTACTCCTACTCTGCTAACTTCAGAAGGCTGGAGTGAATTTGCTGGTGGATTTTTTGTCGGCGGATCTGGCGGAGCTTTCTTTGCCTACTTCTTACTTGATAAGTTCTCAAGCATTGATGCCATTTTCCGTGGCTTGGTTAACTAGACTTAGTTAACTGGGCTTGGTCTTTCTTTCGGTAGTTTTTTGAAACCACTTAACTTTCTTATAGGAAATATTTGATATGACAGGTTCATACGCTGCTTCGTACTTGCCTTGGATTTTGATCCCTGTTACCTGCTGGCTCTTGCCTGTGGTGACGATGGGGTTGCTTTTTCTGCACATTGAAAGCGACGCTTAGTTTTAGCTAGTTTCTTTCGATCGAAATTAGCTAAAATCTCAGCTCAAAAGCAATAAGCCGCCAAATCTGAATCAGATTTGGCGGCTTGCTTATCAGGGACTAAGCCATTACTAGTTATGAGCTATAAAAATCAGGCTTAGATCTCAACGAATCTAAGCCTGACAGTAAGTTTGATTTAACTCCAGATCGATCGAATATTTAACCGACGCTCACGCCAGCTTGTCTTACTTCTCGTTCTAGGGCTTCAACCAAGCGTGAATCATCATTAGCTCTTGCTACATCCAAGCGATGCTTCAGTGAGGCGGCAATGCTAGCTTGATGATTAGCAGCAGCTTCTAACTTCCGTTCGTTAATTACTCTTTTGTCCATGATGAACTTTCCTCCTTGGCAGTTTATGTATATCACCTGAAACCAATATACCACGATCGTAGGTAAGTCTAGTGAATTTTCGTAACAATAGATACAAAAAATGATTAAGCTGGCGTGAACTTATACTGAACTTATACTGAAACTTATACGTAAGCAACATTAATCCGATCGATCGCGTCTCTAACTCTTGGAAAATTCCGTAGATTGGAAGTGTTAGCAAATTTGGAACCGAGGTATTAGGATGAGTACAGTTACAAATTAAATTGACGATCGATCGGGTTTGAGCACATAAAATCATTCGACTATGCAACCTCCCATTTCACCAGGTACAGTTCTGCGCGATCGATACATTGTCAAGCAGGTAATCGGACAGGGAGGTATGGGGCGCACCTATACGGCACAAGATACCGAGCGCTTTAACGAAATTTGCGTCCTCAAAGAATTTATTCCCGCCACGCAATCGCCAGAAATCATCATCAAGGCGAAAGAACTTTTTCAACGCGAAGCCAATACGCTGTACCAGATCAGACATCCCCAAGTACCAGAGTTTCGGGCCACCTTTGAGGCTGATAGCAGATTGTTTCTGGTTCAAGATTATGTCGAGGGCAAAAATTATCGCACCCTGATGAACGATCGACGTATGCAGGGCAATCATTTTACCGAAGCAGAGATTATTACCCTATTTCAGCAAGTCCTACCCATCCTCAGCTACCTGCACAGCCGCAACATTATTCATCGAGATGTGTCGCCTGAAAACTTAATGCTGCGGAACCGCGATCGACTACCTGTTTTGATCGACTTTGGCGTGGTCAAAGAAGCCGCCACCCAATTACATTCTCAGGCAGGCTTGCCCCAATCGACCATGGCGGGTAAGTTGGGTTATGCCCCACCCGAACAGATGCAAAGCGGGCGGGCTTATGCCAGCAGCGATCTCTACGCTTTGGCAGTTACTGCGCTTGTGCTTTTGACAGGAAGAGAACCCCAAGAACTTTTCGACGATCACAGCCTCTCTTGGCATTGGGAGCAATTCACCGCGATTAGCCCAAATCTGGCGCAAGTAATTAACCGTATGTTGAGCTACAAGCCTGCTCAGAGATTTAGTAGTGCTGAAGAAGTGATCCAAGCTTTACAACTGAATCAAGCTTCACTGTCTGAAGTTAAGACCTATGCTGTGGGGCGACCAGTTGCGCCCAACTTAGTCACAGCCTTGCCCGAAAGAACTGTCTATGCTAACAATCAAAATCATCTAGCTATTCCACCGCAACAGCAACTCAGTTCCCAGCCCGATCGAGGAATCAATGTGTTCTGGGGAATTTTACTGGTGGTGTTTTCTGGTGTAGCTTCTTGGTCGATCGCCTCACTGATTTTTGGTCGCACTGCTTCGATCGACCCCACCCCAACACCCACTCCCACTGTTAGCA
>JARCMB010000264.1 GCA_030248825.1 Pseudanabaenaceae cyanobacterium MP8IB2.15
AGTTAATAATCAGATATTATGAGAATAATAATCATTATTGTTTTGCCAATAAGGTTGCAGAACGGCATCCTGTAAAACACCTAAAACATCAGCTTGAAATCGATCGAATAAGTGAGGAGTTGTATGAATAAATTGAAATTTGTTACTGCCAGTGCTGTGAGCATTTTGGCACTGGGGATCTCGGCTCAAACTGTTAAGGCTGAACCAGTTAACAACTCGGTAAATGGCTCGTCTATTCCACCGCAGCTATTGCAATATAGCCAAGAGGGGAATAATGCGACCGCGCAAAATGTGACTTCGGTATCGCAACTTTCCGATGTCCAGCCAACAGATTGGGCGTTTACGGCGTTGCAATCTCTAGTAGAACGTTATGGTTGCATTGCTGGCTATCCCGATCGAACCTTTCGTGGCAACCGTGCCACAACCCGCTATGAGTTTGCCGCAGGCTTAAATGCTTGCTTGGACAAAATTAACGAAATCATTGCCTCTGGTTTAGCCGACAAGGTGAGCAAGGAAGATCTGGCAGCTTTACAAAAACTCCAAGAAGAATTTGCCACTGAATTAGCTTTGCTCAAAGGTCGGGTTGATAGCCTCGAAGCTAAAACAGCCCGCTTGGAAGCACAACAGTTTTCCACCACAACAAAATTGGAAGGTCAGGTAATCTTTGGTATTACTGGTGGTGGTTCAGGCACAGCGAATCTATTCCAGCCTGCCTTAGATGCCTCAGGACTACCAGTCGCTTCCGATCGACCGGGTACAGCTAACACCACTTTTGTGGCAAGAGCGCGGTTGAATTTTGTTACCAGTTTTACAGGTGAAGACTTACTGACTACTCGTCTAGAAATGGGCAATGGTGGCGGTGATATTGGTTCATTAATCGACCAACCTGAACAATTTGCTGGCTTTACAGGCTTAGGTAGTAGCTCTTCCTTAGCCTATAGCGGCATTGATACAGGTGTAGGACTTGGTCGTCTGACTTACGATCTACCTGTCGGCAAAGATATTAGCGTCACAATTGGTCCTGTCCTGTCACTAAATGACTACATTGATGCCAACAGCTTCGCTAATGATGAGTCTGTAGACTTTTCGGGCAGTCTCTTTATCAATAACCCATTAGTCTTGCCTGTTAACGATGGCGCTGGTGCTGTGGTTTCATGGAACCCAGGTGGTGGCGCATTTACATTTAAAGCTGCTTATGTGGCGGCGGCGGGTAATGAAGCAACTGCGGCTGACGGCATTAATCGTGGTTTGGGCGGCGACCCTTATCAAGGCACGATCGAACTAGAGTTTGCGCCTAAAAATGGCGATGAGGCAGGGCCTTTTGCCCTGCGCTTGCAATACACCCGTGCCTCTGTGAATAACCTTGACTATGACATCGGTGGCGTGAATTTAGAATGGGCAATTAATCCCAGCATTGCGGTGTTTGGTCGCTATGGCTTTGGTAGTATCAAAAATCGCGGAACTTTGCTCAGTACCACCCTGCCTACTCTGATTAATGCTGCTTCGGCCGCAACTAATTTGAGTCCTTCTACCTTTAGTGCAGGACTAGCATTCCCAAACTTGTTTAAACAAGGTGCGTTAGCAGGGATCGCAGTTGGTCAGCCGTTCATTGAGAGCAATGTTGGTAACAGCACTCAGACTAATGTTGAAGCTTTCTATAACTTCCCGATTAGTGAAAACATTTCGATTACGCCTGACTTGCAATTTATCTTCAACCCCAACAACAATAGTTCTAATGGCACAATCACGGTCGGAACTGTACGGGCTGTCTTTAGCTTCTAGTCTCTAGATCGCTCAAGTCTACTTGCTGGGATGCTAGGCTAGATTTAGTTGCTAGAGCTAATTTCCCATGCCAGAGGCAGAAGATCGTGAAATCTCAAATATATCCGATCGATCATCGACCAAAGTGATCGATCGGATTGCTCAAATCACCAAAGACCTCCCATCCACGGTTAAGTTGGTGGCGGTCAGTAAATATGCAAATATAAGCGCGATCCGTGCAGCATATGCGGCAGGGATCAGAGATTTTGGCGAATCTAGGGTACAGGATGCGACTCAGAAGCAACAGGAATTAAAAGAGCTAGATGATATCTGCTGGCATTTTATCGGCAGTCTTCAGAGTAATAAGGCAAAATCCGCGATCCAGCGATTTGACTGGATTCATTCTGTCGATCGACTAGGTTGGGTGCAGCAGTTAGACCGTCTCGCGATCGAAACAGGTAAATCCCCCCAACTCTGCCTGCAAGTCAAAATGGCTCCCGACCCTAACAAAGCTGGCTGGGATGAATACGAACTCATGCAGGACTTAGATGCGATCCAGCAATGCCAAAACCTCAATATTGTCGGATTGATGACGATTTTGCCGATTGGTTTAGATCGAAATCAAGCCTACGATTTATTTGTGAAAGCGGCAAATCTGGCGGAAAAGCTTCGATCTCAAGGCTGGTCAAGCTTACAGCAATTATCTATGGGAATGTCAGGAGATTACGACATGGCGATTAAAGCTGGAGCAACCCTAATTCGAGTCGGATCGAAGATTTTTAACTAGCCAAAACTGTATGTATAGATACTTTCAGGGAGACAGATTTAAGATTTACTTAATTTCCACTATGCAAAAAATGGCTTACCTTACCGTTAGATGCAAAAATAATTGCTCGAACAGGTTACCTGGTTTTTAGAAATAAGGTATAAAAAGTAGGGTTCGATTTGAGTTAAAGAAACTTTACCAATTGGTCTAGCTTTTTTAAGCAATATCAGCTAGAGTCTGCGATTAAAGATAGCGATTTAGAATTTACGGTCTAAAGCTGCTCTTCACCAAGTGCACTCAGTCTTATCGATCGCAATCATATTCTAGTCTCAAGCTTTCATTTGAACAGTTTAACGAGGAGTCATACAGGAGTTATAAACATGGGAATCTTCACCAAGCTCAAGGATTTTGTCGGTCTTTCTGAACCTCAAGAATATGAATACGAGTATGACGAGGCCGAGAGTAATGATTATCAGAACATCTATCAAGAAGAAGCTTCTTCTGTCGTCGCTACCGAAGAAGAAAGCCAGCCAAGACGTAACCGCGAGCGTTCCGCTGCCCTAAGAACCAGTTCTGAAGGTTTGAGCAATGTGATCGGAATGCCAGGTGCTAGTAATGGCGTGTCTCAAGTCATGTTGATGGAACCACGTAGCTTTGAAGAAATGCCCCAAGCCATTCAAGCTTTACGTGAACGTAAATCCGTAGTTCTAAACCTGACGATGATGGAGCCAGACCAAGCTCAACGTGCGGTTGATTTCGTTGCAGGCGGAACCTACGCGATCGATGGACATCAAGAGCGGATTGGTGACAGTATTTTCTTGTTTGCACCATCTTGTGTACAGGTGACAAACCAACTCAACGCTTTGGGCGAAACCTCAATCCCCCAAGTCCGCAGTGTTCGTCAGCAAGCACCAGCCCCCGCATGGTCATCTGAAGTTCCAGTCAGCCGTTTCGCTCACTAGTGTACTAGTTAACTAAATAGATTCTAGAGAGGTTCATTTGACGGTTCAACTCGGAATAATAGGCGGCGGTGTGATGGGTGAAGCCCTACTCTCCTGCTTATTAGCACAGCAAATTTATACTCCTGATGCGATCTGTGTAAGCGACCCCCAAGCAGATCGCCGTATTTTTTTAAACCAAAAATATGGTGTTCAGGTCACCGAGCATAATGCTGAAGCCGCAAGCGGAACTGCCTTACTTTTAGCAATCAAGCCCCAGATCTTAGCAAAAGTAGCTGTAGATCTAGCTCAACAAGCATCTGCTCCCTTAATTATTTCTATTTTAGCTGGTGTGACTCTGACAAAATTGGAGTCTGCTTTTGCGTTTAAAGCTGTAGTCAGGGCTATGCCTAATACTCCAGCCCAAGTCGGTGCTGGGATCACCGTAATTGCGGCGGGAACATTGGTTAATTCTGAGCAGTTAGCTATTACTCGCAAAATCTTCGAGAGTGTTGGTCAAGTAATTGAACTACCAGAATCTTTAATGAATGCGGTTACAGGGCTATCTGGCTCTGGGCCAGGCTATGTATCTGTGGTAATTGAGGCTTTGGCTGATGGAGGGGTAGCGGCGGGTTTACCAAGATCGATCGCGACGCAACTAGCAATTCAGACAGTTTTAGGTACAGCGCAGCTCCTGCAAAAAACAGGCTTACATCCTGCCCAGCTTAAGGATCGAGTCACCAGTCCAGGCGGCACGACAATCGCTGGGATCGCGCAATTGGAAAGAT
>JARCMB010000265.1 GCA_030248825.1 Pseudanabaenaceae cyanobacterium MP8IB2.15
GAGGGGTAGATACGTACCTACGCTCTACTGGAAGCAACTAGGTTTAAATTGTGAATCTGGTACTTGTATTCACCCTGAAGTTGATGGCGCTTATAAAATGGAAGAATCTCAGCAGCAGAACATCCATCAAATGACACTCGACGACGAAATTGAAGAACTGCTGCAAATGCTGCAAAAAGGAGGAGATGCTAAAACGACGCTTAGGCAAATGTCTACTCAGAAACGAGAAACATTAGCCGCACTGGTCAAGCAAAAGGTCAAAAGAGACTAGAGAGATCGGTGATCTTCTTTCCTCATTTCCCTCATTCATTGTGATGAGGGATTTTTGTTGGCAGTAATTATTTTCTATATATTTCCGTGACATGAGCTACGGGAACAGACTGGCTCTAATCAATATAATTCCAAATTAGTTTATTTTTTAGGAATTATTGTTAGCTTAATTTTTGATTTAACAAATTAAAACATCACACGAATGTCAGCGAAATATCAACTAAATCTTAACGAATGTCCTTTTGGCATTGCCTTTTGTGTAGTCTGTGCTAATCTACTCAGAATTACATTAGGTGTTTCTTACGATCGATTTATTGATTTCTCAAATATATTTTATCTAATGAACGATAAAATTGCTGAGATCCTGTAAGATTGCCTAACTATAAACGCTGAAAATCGGATTATTGGAGGTTAATTCTATGAATAAAGGTGAATTAGTCGATGCAATCGCATCCAAAACTAGCGTAACCAAGAAAGACGCTGATGCAGTGCTATCGGCTGTTTTGGAAATGATTGTGGAAGCAGTTTCCACTGGTGATCGAGTCACACTGGTCGGATTTGGCTCATTTGAACCTCGCGATCGTAAAGCCCGTGAAGGACGTAACCCTAAAACTGGCGACAAGATGACAATTCCTGCCACTACAGTACCTGCTTTTTCCGCAGGCAAACTGTTCAGAGAAAAAGTGTCTCCCCCTAAAGTCGAAGAGAAACCTGCTGCTAAAAAAGCCAAGAAGTAAAACCGTAGAGACAAAAACTGTCAAACGAACAGATTGTCATAGGTTTTGTTGTAGGTTTATAGCTAGATGTCGATTTAAAGATTGTATATGTTCATGCTCAAAGCAGTTCATCATCCCATCTCACAAAGACATCAGCTATTTTTGTGTCTATATATTTATCTCATGTCCAGTGATAATTGATTACCAATCACCAAATTTATGGATAAGCAATTGGATGAAGCTCTCTCTATAGAAATTGCTCGATCGACCCAAAGTTCAGCGAAATCTTGCTTTGAAAACGCTTACAAAGCTGCACTTGCCACAGATGGCTCGATTTATGTGCAAGGCTTTTTGGTATTTCAGGGCGATCCATTCAAGCCAGTTGAACATAGCTGGTTAGAACTTGTCGATCGAATTGTCGATCCGACATTCCCACATCTCAAGAAAGCTGCTCAAGATCTGCATTACTTTCCCGCCCACAGACTTACGCTGAAGCAACTCACTAAGTCGATCGAAGAGGCTCTAGAAGATTACCCCGAAGATGAAGCCTTACCCGTTTATGGCAATACTCCCTATGAATATTATGGCGATGTCATGCTAGGAAATGCCGACTATCTGATCGCTCACAAAGCCGCAGAAGCTAAGTGCCGTGAACTAAATCGACCGAAGCTCAGCTAGGATTGATGTGGTTTTTGATGGAAGATTTAGTAGTTCTGATGACTTAGCGATTGCTGATCTCGTTGCAAAGCTGCCCTGAAATCGTCGAGATGCGCCTCACTCTGAGGCAACCAGAATGTGCCATTGCCGACATTTGCCGATGGAATCACATCACATCCGGGCCGCTCGAGGACAAATGTATCGCTTAGACGAATACCCCAAGCATCACAGCCAAATTTTTCAGAGTCAGCTTGATAAGCGGATAAACTTTCGCCGCAGCCGTGGGCTTCGCGATCGCTAGCAAAACTCTCAGGATCGTATTTCACCACATCGATCACAGTTGCTAGTCCTTGAATTGATAAAGCAGGAAAAGTATCAACATCAAAGCCAAATTCAGCCAAAATTTCTTGACACAGGTGCTTAATTGGTGGCTCGTCAGGAAATCCTAGGGTATGAATTAGGATTCGGCCTTGGTAAGGTGCGATTAATTCTGGCGGTAGATCGGGGGCATCAAACACCACCAGCGTTGAATAAACTCGACCTAAATAGCAGATTGCTTCATCAGGCGAAAGAGACACTGCTAATGTGTGTGCGGCATTTGGCATCAGGTTCATTTAATTCGATCTAGATTTTTCTAGTTTAACGATCTACCAAGTCAGAGTAGGTCGGGAAATGCGTAATCGACAAAATCCTATCGCAGCCATAAGGAATTGAATCCTAGACTAGATCTTTGCCGTCCAATTGACCGCTACAATTTGATTGGCTCCAACGTGAAAAAATATGGACTTTGCAAATCTCAACGCCCTCCTAAATACTGGGGTAATTTTGCCCGAGCTTGTGGTGATTGCGGCCTTACTTGTAGCTTTGGTTGTCGATCTAGCAGGTGGGCTACGGACGGCTCGCTCACTTCCTTACATTGCGATCTCAGGGCTACTACTGGCAGTCGTTGCTTTGGTTTGGCAGTGGAATGGCTCAGGCGACTCTATGTCATTTTTTAGTAGTTTCGACGGCGATAAACTCAGCATCATCTTTCGCGGCATCATTGCGCTGTCTTCAGCCCTAACGATCCTAATCTCGATCAGCTATTTGAACCAGTCGGGTGTCGTGATCTCAGAGTTCATCACGATCTTGCTCTCCGCCACGGTGGGGGCAATGTTCCTAGCAGGGGCAAATGAGTTGGTGATGATCTTTGTGGCTTTAGAGACACTCAGTATTTCCTCTTATTTGCTGGCTGGCTATACCAAGCGCGACCCTCGATCGAATGAAGCAGCTTTAAAATATTTGCTAATTGGGGCATCTAGCTCCGCGATTTTTCTCTACGGTTTGTCTTTGCTATATGGCTTATCGGGTGGGGAGACAAATTTACAAGCGATCGCGGCGAAATTGCCAATTAGCGGTTTGAGTTTGATCATTGCTATGGTGTTTGTAGTCGCAGGTATTGCTTTCAAGCTTTCCGCCGTACCATTTCACCAGTGGACACCCGATGTCTATGAAGGTTCACCGACCCCAGTTGTAGCATTTCTATCGATCGGCTCTAAGGTAGCAGGTTTCGCTCTGGCAATCAGGTTTATGGTGACGGTTTTCCCTGCGATCTCGGCGCAGTGGCACTATGTCTTTGTCGTCCTCACGGTTCTGAGCATGGTGCTGGGTAACGTCGTGGCGATCGCCCAAACCAGTATGAAACGGATGCTTGCCTATTCATCGATCGGGCAAGCAGGTTTTGTGATGTTAGGCATGATCGTTAATACCGAGGCTGGTTACGCCAGTATGGTGTTTTACCTGCTGGTTTACTTGTTTATGAATATGGGGGCTTTTGGGTGTGTGATCTTGTTCTCACTCCGTACTGGTACCGATCAGATCAGCGAGTACAGTGGTCTCTACCAAAAAGATCCTCAACTCACGCTTTGCCTCAGCATCTGCTTGTTGTCTTTGGGCGGTATTCCACCATTAGCGGGGTTCTTCGGTAAGATCTACATCTTTTGGGCAGGCTGGAAAGCTGGAGCTTATGGCTTAGTGATTTTAGCTCTGGTCATGAGTGTAGTTTCGATCTACTACTACATCCGCGTCGTCAAGATGATGGTGGTAAAAGAAACGCAGGAAATGTCTGAGTCGGTGAAAAACTACCCTGTGATGACTGGTGCTTTGCCAGCAGGTAGCGGATTTAAGGCTTTGCAGGCAGCGATTATTTCGACCGTGATTATTACCACGATTGCGGGAATTGCTTCTAATCCTTTGTTTTCGATCGCTAACGAGTCGATTTCGGGGACTTCTTTTTTGAAGGCATCGATCAAAAATCCGACCGTGAGTCTTAATACCTCGATCGATCGACAAAACTAAAAAGTTAAAGCAAGTCCAAAACAAAGCCGCGATCTGTTAACAGATCGCGGCTTTGTGATTTTGATGATCCTCTGTGCTTATGCCTCTTCGCCTGGTTCGAGGATGCGTTGAAACAGGTAGCCTGTGCCTCTAGCCGTGAGGATTAGCTCAGGGTTACTAGGATCTTCTTCAAGTTTGGCACGCAGTCGCGAGATGTGAACGTCCACAACCCGCGTATCGACGTGGCGCTCAGGTGTGTAACCCCATACTTCTTGTAAGATATCTGCCCGAGAAAATGGATCGCCTGATTTGCCAACCAGTAACTCCAATAGGCTGAACTCCATCCCAGTCAACCGAATCCGCTCATCGCCCTTATAAACCTGACGTTTATTGGTGTCGATCTTAATATTATTAATATGAATCACGCCTGAGCTAGGAATCCCAGACGAGCCATTGCGTTCAAAGCGGCGCAGTACAGAACGAATGCGTGCTTCTAACTCTTTGGGGGAGAAGGGCTTAACCACATAATCATCAGCACCTAGTTCCAAACCTGTGATTCGGTCGGCAACATCGCTGAGTGCCGTCAACATAATGATTGGGACATCCGACTCTTTACGCAACTCTTGGCAAACACCATAGCCATCGAGCTTTGGCATCATCACATCCAGAACTACTAGATCTGGAACTTCTTGCCGAAACATTTCGATCGCTTCTTCACCATCCGCCGCAGTGACAACTTCGTAGCCAATCATAGAAAGCCTGGTTTCTAGAATGCGCCGAATACTTGCTTCATCATCTACGACTAAGATTTTTTCTTTATGACTTTCCAAAGTGCTTGCCACTTTAGTTCACCTATGATTTACGAATAATTTACAAAATGAAATTTAAGATTAATTTACTAAGCTAATCAATAAAAATTTGTTCTTCACCCGATCACTGTAATTTGTGACAAAGTAACACAGATTTAATATTTATTAATAATTAGTAGTTAACTATTGAATATTTTTGTTTAGTCTTAACTCCTTTATTGTAATAGATTACAAGAAATCAGCTAAAACAATTACAAAACAAAGATCGAATTTTAAAAAGTTTGCAAATCTTAATTTTCATGAACTATAATCACTGAGTAAATTAAAATATGTAACTCGATCTGAACTTGAACTAAATCTGTCTCAGATCCTCCTTAATTTACAACTTCGAGATTTATCGAAAAATTTACTGAAAATTCATTGGGATTTATCATGACTGAACCTGTACAAACTCCTCAAGCGATCGACCCTAAGTTTGGCTTTAATTCCTATGCTGAACGATTAAATGGTCGCGCCGCCATGATTGGTTTCGTAATTGCGATCGTGATTGAATTTTCTACTGGACAGGGCGTATTAGCTTGGCTTGGACTGATTGGAGTTAGCTAGTATTTAGATAGGGGATTTACGGCAAGAACATGGTTAAAAATTTAGCCTTTTGGGTAATGGCTCTGTTCTTTCTGATCATCGATCAAATTACCAAATATGCGATTTCGCACAGCATGACGATTGCTGAATCAATTCCCCTATGGCAGTCTGTCTTTCACCTCACCTACATCACGAACAAAGGTGCAGCTTTTAGTTTTTTTAGTCACTCTGGCGATTGGCTGCGGTGGGTATCTTTGAGCGTCAGTCTGGGCTTGATCTGCTTGGGCTGGTTTTCATCTAAGCTCGATCGATGGGAACAGTTTGGCTATGGCTGCATTTTAGGTGGGGCTTTGGGCAATGGCATCGATCGATTTGTGTATGGATATGTTGTGGACTTCTTAGACTTTCAACTGATCAGATTTCCCGTGTTTAATTTTGCTGATGTTGGTATCAATATCGGTCTCGCTTGTCTACTGATTTCTTGGTTTCGTAGCAGCAAACCAAAATCTAGTGGTAATTGATTTCTGGTCAGCATCGATAGTTGTCATAAATTGGAATAGTGGTTATAAAATCAAAAAACTTCTCAACCACTTTCTAAAAGACGGATTAGGAATTGCAAATATGAATCCACTCAGAAACGAGATCGTACAACGACTGGATGTTGTCCCTGATGACAAGCTACGAGAAATTCTTAGCTTTCTAAATTATCTTGTGTGGCAAAATGAAAATTCTAGAACCCAAGAAGATAAAAACTGGCTAGATCCCGATCTATCTAGCTTGGAAAATTATGAACCCTATGAATGGCAAGAAGGAGAACTGGAAGAAGGTTTACCAGTTAAATTTATAGCTGAAACAGGAAAAATTAAAATCAGCTTATGACAGATCAAGTTTTACAAATTGGCGATCTGATAACGGCAAAATTCCCCAGCCAAGTTCCCATCGGCAGAGAGCAAGAAGGTTATAGACCAGCAATTGTCGTAGGTCTTCCAAGTCGCTTAGGGCAACTACGTTTTCCTCTTGTTTTCGTCGTACCAATGACAACAGATCTGGGGCAAGATTGGGCATCAAACTCACCCGATCTGTACGTGCGATTTTCTGCTGGTGTCGCTGGTTTAAAGTCACCGTCAATTGCATTATTGGATCAAGTTCGAGCAATCGATGTTACTCGCATCTCAAAATATCGAGGCAGTCTGACACCTCAAGAATATATGTTGATTGCGGCATCGCTTTGGCGAATGATGGTAGCGGCAAAACATGAGTAGTTAAGCCAGACTATTCCAACGTTCGGCGGCTGAGGCGATTGCAATGTCAGTAGTTTTTTGTTTCAGCATTGCTAGTTGCAGTTCTTCGTAGATGATTTTACGCAGTTTCTCTAAATCTTTCACAGGTGGGATCAGGACTTCTGATTGAGATAGCTGTGAGGCACTAATCACACGCGCTTTGTCGGAGCTAGAACTATCTTTGCTCAAGTAGGTGAAATACTGATCGGTCGAGGATTTTAGGGTTGAAGGCAGAGAATTTTCTACCTTAGAGAAGCTGAGCTGATTTTGGTCATTGGTGATAAACAGCGCGAACTTCACAGCTAGATCGACATTTTTGGAACTGGTTGGCACTACCACATTCATCACTGCCGCGCTTTTCTTGCCCGTAGATCCAGAGATTTGTACCGATACATCAGAAGCTTTTGCGATATCAGGCGCATTTTGGGTCACCAACTTGAGGAACTGCGGCCCCGTCAGCAACACCGCTAGTTCACCAGCTTGATATAACTCGATCGCCTTACGATGTCCCTCGGTTAAAATTTCGCGTGGAATTAGTTTCCGATCGAACAGATCGACCCAATACTGAAATGCCGCTTTACCCGCCGCATCATTAAAACCAGCCTTGGCATCAGGAGTTAAAAGCGTCATCCCCATCTGTACCATCGCTTCTAATACCTGACCGCCATCCATCGTCAGCATAAAAGCATACTTACCTGTTTTGGCTTTGATCTGGGTGGCGGCGGTGGCAAGTTCGGCAAAAGTCTTGGGTGGACGATTGGGGTCGAGTCCTGCTTGCTTGAATAGATCGCGGTTGTAGATCGTGACATCGGTGGAGACGTACCAAGGCAGTCCAAACGTCGTGCCTTCAAGTTGATTTGCTTTCCAAATATTTGGGAAATAGATCGATCGATCGGCATCTGAGATCATCGTCTGCATATCCACTAAAGCTTTTTTCTCAGCCAGTTTAGTGGCAAATTGGGGGTTGAGGTTAACGACATCAGGGGCAGTTTTCGCCGCGATCGATGTCAGAATTTTATTCTCCATCTCACCCCAAGGAATATCTACCCATTCCACTTCGGCACCAGGATTTTGCTTCACAAACGCTTCGATCGCATCAGTCATATATCGATCGAAGCTAGGCTTAAGCTGCATCGTCCAGAAGACAATTTTCTGCGATCCTGAAATTTTTTGTCCTGCTTGCTCTATGACTGGCGCACCACAGGCTCCCAGTAGAAACAACGAGGATGTTTGGACAAACTTTCTTCTGGAAATCTGCATCTGAATAAATCTCTACTCACAACTAAAGGCACCTGAATCAGATGCCTTTCAAATTAACGATCAGTTAGCTGAATTAAGCCGCAGCAGGAGCTTCTGTCACAGGAGCATCAACAACTGCATAAACGCTGATTCTTTTGCGGGTTTTGCCGAAACGCTCGAATGTCACAATGCCTTCGACTGTGGCATATAAGGTGTCATCACTGCCACGACCAACGTTATTACCAGGATGGAATTTCGTGCCACGTTGACGGACAATAATGCTGCCTGCTTTTACCAGTTGTCCACCATAACGCTTAACGCCCAAACGCTTGGCATTAGAGTCGCGTCCGTTACGAGTACTACCTGTACCTTTCTTATGTGCCATGACTAATTACCTCTAATTACTTCTAAAACTACAATCAAAAAACTTTAAGCTGAAACCGCAACTGGTTCTTGAACTGGTGCTTGAATTGGTTCCTGAGCTGTTGATTTAACGATCACCTTACCACCAATGTTGATGCTTTCCACCATCAGGCGAGTGAGTGGCTGACGATGCCCGTTTTTCTTGCGAGTTTTCTTCTTCGGCTGCATCTTGTAAACGATTACTTTCTTTGCCTTCAAGTGCTGCAATACGGTCGTTTCTACCGTGGCATCGGCAATTAAAGGTTGTCCGATCGTGATTTCGCCATCAAGGTTGACAAATAACACGTCAGTGATTGATAGCTTTTCACCTGGCTCAAGGGCGAGCAACTCAACATCGTAAAATCGTCCTGCCTCGACGCGGTATTGCTTTCCGCCTGTTTGAATAATTGCGTAACTCATAATGCTTA
>JARCMB010000031.1 GCA_030248825.1 Pseudanabaenaceae cyanobacterium MP8IB2.15
CCTTGGACAGTGGAAGTTTCGGGACTCGTGGCAAAACCCCAAACCTTGGCGATCGAAGATCTGATCGCGAAAATGCCGCTCGAAGAACGGTTATATCGCCATCGGTGTGTGGAAACTTGGGCAATGGCAGTCCCGTGGATTGGCTTTCCGTTCAAGGCCTTAATCGATCGAGTGGAACCTCAGGCGAGTGCGAAATTTGTGAAGCTGACGACTTTTTTTCGACCCAAACAAGTGCTGCGCCAAGATTTACAAAACTATCCTTGGCCATACACTGAGGGGCTGAGCCTTGCCGAAGCGATGAACGATCTGACCCTGCTGGTCGTAGGTGTTTACGGCCATGAATTGCCCAAACAGCATGGCGCACCGATCCGCCTAATTGTGCCTTGGAAGTATGGCTTTAAAAGTATTAAATCGATCGATAAGATTGAGTTTACGGCTGAGCAACCTGCGACTTTCTGGAATACTTTAGTTGCTAACGAATATGGTTTTGAGGCGAATGTGAACCCGAATATGCCCCATCCACGCTGGTCACAGTCTACGGAACGGATGCTAGGCACAAACGCTAGATATCGCACCATGCTCTATAACGGCTACGAGAAGTACGTTGCCGATCTGTATGCGTAAACGTAGTAATCTAATCTGGGCTTAAATTTTAAATTTTTAGCCTTTGTTGTTTGATCGGTTTTTAGATCAGTGGAGCGCGTATGTACGACTGTATTGTGGTGGGAGCAGGGCCTGCGGGTGGATCGGCAGCTTATCATTTAGCAAAGAGAGGTCGCTCTGTCTTGGTGCTAGAAAAAGAGTCTCTGCCACGATATAAGCCCTGTGGCGGTGGTGTTTCGCCCATGGTACAAGCGTGGTTTGACTTTGACTTTTTGCCCGCCGTATCCCTAACCGTGAAGCAGATTCGCTACACCTGGCAGATGGGCGATCCGCAACTCGTGGAACTCGATACCCTAGAGCCTGTATGGATGGTAAGACGCGATCTGTTTGACCATTACCTGATCCAGCAAGCGCAAAAATTGGGTGCAGAACTGCGTGACTCTACGCCTGTGGTGTCGATCGAATGGAAAAGTAATCGATGGCAAGTCACAACCGAACATGAAGTAATTGAGACCAAATACCTGATTGCTGCCGATGGCGCGAAAGGCTCGATGGCAAAATGGCTGGGCTTCAAGGAACGCAAGCGTCGGATGGGTGCAGCTTTGGAAGTAGAAGCCCCCGTCGATCAACCCGACATCAGCAAGATTCACTTTGATTTCGGCGCGGTCAGTAACGGCTATATCTGGAATTTCCCCAAAGCTGATGGCTATTCGATCGGGATCGGCACTTTTAGGGGCAGTGATGAGAAGCAGAATCTCAAAGAAATTGCCGCGAACTACGCCCAGTCTTTTGGGATCGATATGAGCAAAATCAAGCAGTATGGTCATCCGATTTGCCTATGGGATGGCGATCAAAAACTGCACACTCAAAATGCATTGCTAGCAGGAGAAACTGCCTGTGTCGTCGATCCATTTACGGCAGAAGGGATTCGCCCATCTCTGTTTACGGGGATGTTAGCGGCGGAGTCGATCGACAAAGCTCTGAATGGCGATTCTGATGCTTTAAAAGACTACTCGACCCGCGTTCAACAAGAATGGGGTTCAGATATGGTTTGGGCGCAACGGATCGCGGCAATTTTCTACCGTGTTCCAGGTTTTGCCTACAAGGTCGGAGTCAAGCGTCCTGCGGCAACCAAGCGGATGGGGAAAATTCTCTGCGGCGAACAGAGATATCGTGATGTTGCAGGTAACGCGATTCAACGCCTGACTAAAGGTTTAATTCCAGGTATGAGCTAAAAATTACGCGCTAAGATCGGGCGATAAAAAGCTGGCTGGGAGATTTCCCTTAAAGAATCTACCCAGCCCCCTGCCCCCAATTCTGGGGGTTCCGAAGCCCTTAAATCCCCAGAATTGGGGATTTAAGGGCTTCGGAATGGGTAATTTTTTTACCAGAAACTGCCCTAAATCTAACTTGAGATCGGCTGTTGTTCGATCGAAGTCTCTAGATCGGATTCGATCATCGGTGGGCGCAAACAGAGATAGATAAGTGGGGCAATCAGAGGAAATAAGGAGATCGCCGAGAAAACATTGATCTCCTCTAATCCCCGCCTTGACATATCATCGCCCAGTACCCAAGGAAATAATAAAGAGAGCAAGCAGAAATCTAGACTCATGACGTGAATAAATCGATCGGTCTGCCACTGTTGCACAAAGTCAGTTAGGTTTGCGGCAAAATCACCTGTGCGAACGCCATAGGAGAGCAAAACTAAAGCCGTTACGGTTAACAAAACCCCTGTAATCCGTGAATCCCAGAACTTGATGAATAAGTTCTTTTCGCCTGTGAAAGTAGGATTTGTCGATCGAAGGGCAAAGTAAGGCAATAACCCAAATGCTCCCACGGCAATCGAGGCGATCACAAATGGAAATGCGCGGACTTTCTGACCTCTACCATCAGCAAATAAGACACAGGCATAAATTCCCGGCCAAATGCCCATAATGTTAAATAGCGTCACAATTAGAGGATTGATCTCATCCCACTGTCCCGTAATTAATTTCTGGATAAGAACCGCCGTATCGGGTCGATCGGGTGGAGCCAAGAGAAAAGCATAAACAGTAAATCCTAACCACAGCAACCCAAATCCAATTTTTTTCGCCATTGAGCCAATTCTCTCCTCTATTTCGGTATCTATCCATTTGCCGTATTGCAAAATTCATCCAGATCTCTACAGCCCGCTAAAGCCGTTTCGATCGCATCTAAAAGTTCTTGCAATCCAATTGGTTTAGTCAGGTAATAATTTGCCCCACAATCCAGACATTGGGCAATAGTCTCCTTGTCGGTTTTGGCACTTAAGATCGCAAAACAAGTGTTGGCTAGAGCTGGTTCGCTACGGATCGTCTTCAGAACTTCAAGCCCGCTTATCGTCGGCAACATTAGATCGCTAAGAATTAGATCGGGCAAGTATTCTTGCGCCATCTGCACACCGACATCCCCATTCTCAGCCCCCAAAGCTTTGTAGCCATATGCATTCAGGATTTCTAGAATATCTTCTCGGATCGAGCTTTCGTCTTCAATTACTAAGATTTTTGTCATTCGATCGATTACTAACTAACTTACAAATTAAATTATTGAGATTTTGATCCGTTCTTTGCTTCTAACATTATGAACTATTCCCTTCGATCGAACAAAAAAGATCGAATATAGTTTCACCTACAGCATAAATCATGGAAAAACACGAACAAATCACGATTGCGGAATATCAACTCACCGCCGACGCATATCGTATTGGCACTTGGAATCATGATGTATCTCAAAATCGTGAGTCCCTAATTGCTGCTATGCAAAAATCGCAAGGTAAAATCCTCGATCTCGGCTGTGGCCCAGGTAGAGATTTAGTGGCATTTCAAAATATGGGATATGAAGTAACTGGACTAGATGCTACTCCTGCCTTTGTGGAAATGGCAAAGCAAATCGCAGGTTGCCCAGTTTTGCAGCAAAGTTTTTTAAGTCTCAATTTGCCCAATCATAGTTTTGATGGCATCTTTGCGAATGCATCTTTGATTCATGTCCCAAGCTCCGAAATGCTGAGAGTACTCAAACATTTACATCAAGCTTTAATCGATCGAGGCATATTGTTAATGTCGATGGTGCGTGGCGATCGAGAAGGATTTTCCGAACGTGCTACAGGTTCTCGCTATGTCACAGGCTGGGAATACGAAACCCTGAAATCAAAACTAGAGGAGGCACAATTTCAAATTCTCCATCACTATTATCGTCCTGTGGGAATACCAATCGAAGAATGCTCATGGCTGGTAATGGTGGCTCAAAAAATCGATATTTGAATGCAAGTGTGATTAAACCTTATCCCTTTCTCAAAGCGATTGCCGCTTTAATCGCATTTTCTGACATATCAAGATTTCTGGGTTTGACTAAAAGCAACTTCTAATTCGATTCTTCCCAGAAATTGTGTGGATGGCGATTCGATAGAGTTATACTGTGTTTTATCAATCGAAATCTAGTGTTTTCTGCGAGGCTGGAGGCAATATGTCTGAGTCTATCACCTTAGAACTTTCCGAACCTTTAGTAAAAAAAGTTAAGGAAATTGCCGCGCTCAATCATCAGGGTATTGAAGAAATGTTGATTGAATGGATCGATCGCACTATTAATGAGATTCCCATAGATTCCTTACCTGACGAACAGGTTCTTGCGCTTTGTAATCTGCAAATGGGCGCACAACAGCAAAGTATTTTTAGCGATTTACAAGCTCGAAATAGCGAAGGACAACTTAACGCAGAGGAAATTAGCAAGCTGAACGGATTAATGCAGATTTATCGTCATGGGTCGGTGCGAAAAGCGAAAGCTATTCAGGTTGCTGTCATGCGTGGATTAATCCCCGCTTTGAACGCTGCATCATGAGTCGTTCTTATATCTCAGTTGAGATCGATCGCAATGTCCGTTATATTACCAAGAATCGATGTGGCTATTGCCTTAGTCCTCAGAAGTTAGTCATGGCGCGTCTGGAAATCGAACATATCATCCCTGTTTCTAATGGCGGCGGCAGTGAAGAATCGAATCTGTGGTTAGCTTGTCCTCTTTGCAACAGTCATAAAGCAGGCAAGATCGAGGCGATCGATCCTGTTACGGATGAGGTTGTACCATTATTCAACCCACGTACTCAAGTTTGGATGGAGCATTTTGCTTGGTCTGAGGATGGTATTCGTATTCTCGGTAAAACTCCCGTAGGACGAGCGACGGTGAAAGCTTTGTGTCTTGATAGTGATTTTGATGCTCTGGAAGTTCGGAGTTATTGGGTACAAGCGGGTTGGCATCCGCCAAAAGATTAATGCAAAATTGCTCCTAATCTCGAATCAAATAGCGATCGCCATAACCCTAGATGTCAAAGAAGCGATCGTTTTAAATGATGTTAAACAAATGCTTGGCTTATGAGATTGGGGCTAAATCGCTAATCTATACATCTGTAGGAATGCTCACAATTAGCTCTTTTTTTCTGATTTTAGCGAGAAAATCATCAGATGTCTGGCATTGAAATTTAACAAAAAAAATCTTTCGCAACTCTAAAAGCTCATCTAAATCATTTTGAGATAGTTCTTGGAAACGACCGTTAGTTTAATCTTTGAGACAATTTTTAAAGGGCGATTCACGCATTCCATCGACAAAAGACACAATTACTTTAGAGACTACTTCGTATGACCACTTTACTACATCTTCAGTGGTAACTAATGAAATGAACGGAAGACGCATGAGGTCTATTGTTTGGTCATCTTCAGCTTCTTTAGTAAAATCTTCATCTTCTTTATGAATACCTATAGATTGATTAACAGAGCTAATTCTGCGACTTTTTGTTACTACTCAGGTCAAAAAGAACTCTACCAGTATCGTTTAGCTTTAGCATAAACACTATATGTAGTGTTTGCGAAGATTCTTACTTTAGAAGTAGAGCTTAGTATTCTCAATAATTTAGAACTATTGAGAATATGGTTTTTGATGTTGAACATCTGAAAGCTTTGATGAATATGATTTTAAGCCATATACGGTCATCTTCTATTT
The DNA here is from genome assembly GCA_030248825.1 of Pseudanabaenaceae cyanobacterium MP8IB2.15. Taxonomy (GTDB): domain Bacteria; phylum Cyanobacteriota; class Cyanobacteriia; order Pseudanabaenales; family Pseudanabaenaceae; genus JARCMB01. The sequence goes on from JARCMB010000031.1 coordinate 5,608, forward strand.
AAGCTGAGTAGTAAC
>JARCMB010000266.1 GCA_030248825.1 Pseudanabaenaceae cyanobacterium MP8IB2.15
AACAGCTAAGTTTTGGCTAAGGCAGGTTAGTTTAGCGAGTAATATTGGCTTCAGTGCCAAAGAGTTGCGAAAACTACAATCAATTGTCGAGAAAAATCAAGAAAATTTGTTGGAGGCTTGGGATGAGTATTTTGGCAGTCAAAACGGATGAGAGAGTCAAAACTGTTTGCTTCACTGAGGAAGTCATAAGCGTTGATTTGATGGATGGGCGGACAATTACTGTTCCATTAGCATGGTATCCAAGATTACTGAAGGCAACCTCTGAACAACGTTTAGGTTGGGAAATTTGTGGTGCTGGTTATGGGATTCACTGGGAAGAAATAGATGAAGATCTAAGTACTGAAGGAATGTTACGAGGTTTACCTGCCCCCAATGTTATCCATTCTTAGCAGTTTTTCGTTTGATTGGGAGTGTTACCACTCTTTGCTCATGAGCAATCTGCTTCTTCTTTAGATCATCAAATATGGCTTTTAGGTCGTAGTTAAAAGATCGGGCATAATCCTCTCTGTAACTGTGAATTTCTTCTAGAATTTCGTCCTTCCACATAGCTTACTCTCCAATAACCTCATAGCCCATCAACTCATATGGCGTACAAATAACTGGTAAATTGTAACCAAGTTCAGAACTAATTTGCGCTAGCTTTCTCTGAATCTGGGCATTTGCCATATGTTTACAGTTCCATGTTAGCAGGTAGTCTAAACCATAAATTGTTGCGAGTGCAATATGCAGGGCATCATTAGAAGCTTTGGGTGGTAAGTTGCTTTGCTTTAAAAATTCGTTTGCAAGTTCTATCGCTGGTTCTGTCAGATTGACAAGCATTAAGGACTGTAACAAATTGAGCCTTTGAGCAGCGATCGCGGTATCTCCCCTAGCAGCTTCATCCAAAACTATTTCAGAAGCATAAAGTTCAAATGAGTTCCGATAATTATTCCACCAATCAAGTGTTACCTCAATGTTTGCAGCAAGAATCAGGTTTTTAGTCGATCTAGCAGTCAAATAACCAAAAATACTCGTCTCAATGTAAACAGTCTCACTCACTTGTATTTCTCAAAATATAAGCATCAAGGGTATATCATACCAAAATCTCCTAGCTTTGTTAAATTAGCATGAATGACTCTCAAAAAGAAATTCAAGAAATCTATTGTGATGAATCAGGTTTTACAGGAAACAATCTCCTTGATAGAGCTACGCCGTATTTCGCTTACGCTACTGCAGCTGTCAGTCATGAAGAAGCAATGGTATTTGTTGAAAGAGTAATTAAAGATTACCAAGTTCAGGGCAATGAACTAAAGTTTCAGAATTTAGTAAGACATAGCAAAGGGAGACAAGCTATCACACACATTCTACAAGCTTTTAGCACCCGTGCTAAGGTTTTGGTGAATGACAAAAAATTTAGTCTTGCTTGTAAATTCTACGAATATATATTTGAACCAACTGTAGCAAGTAAAAACACTATTTTCTACAATATCAATTTTCATCGGTTCATATCTAATCTTCTCTATTCTCATTTTCAGGGAGAAAGTGAATATGCTGAGAAGATCTTTGAGGATTTTTACAATTTAATGAAAACAAAAGACGATGATGAACTATTGTATCTCTTTAGTTCGATCGCTCCACCAAGCATCTCACCACTACTCGATACAGTTAGAACATTTTGTATTCATCAACGGGAAGTTATTAATGCAGAATTAGATTCTCTAAAAGGAACGGGAGTTGGTAAATGGATTTTAGATCTTACTCACTCATCCCTTTTTGCACTTTTGTCAGAGTGGGGACAGGAATACGATCAGTTACACGTATTCTGTGATGCGTCTAAACCTCTGAAAGAACAGACAGATGTTTATCAAGCAATGGTTAATAATGAGGAAAAAATATTTATGGAGTTATGTGAGCAAGAAAATGTAATCACATTTAATCTTACTGGCTTACCTCAATTAGTTGGTTCTCAAAGTTATCCTGGGATACAAATTGCTGATATATTTGCAGGAGCTTCTACTTTTGTGTTTCGTGAAAATTTAAAGGATAATCCTAGCTATCCCAATGATTGGATACTGCACCTTCAAAATTGTCTTAGTGGGAAATCAGTTATACCTGATTTTGAATATTTAGACATTGAGAGTCTCGATGTTAAAAGAAACTACTTGTTACTTGAAGAATTAACAAATCGAAGTATTATTAAAGCCCCACTGCTGGATGGAATTGATTTTTTTCTGGCAGAGGTAAATCGATACTTGTATCTAAATCCTACAGAATGAGATTTTGTATTAATTCTTACCTATAGACAAGATGAGATTTTAGGATGGTTTGGATTTGGGATTGGATGTTATCGATATTCTCACTGGCGTTGATACGGACGATTCGATCGATCTCTTTTTCTGCTAATTCACGAAATCCTTGAGCGACACGTTGATGGAACTCAATGCTGAGACGTTCCATCCGATCTGGTTTACCCGAACTTTGCTTAGCTCGATCTAAACCGATATTGACATCCAAATCGAGCCAAAGCGTTAAGTCTGGTTTGAGTCCTTGGGTAGCGATCGAATTGAGCGATGAGATTAAGTCTAAATCTAGTCCACGTCCGTAGTGCTGGTAGGCGATCGTTGAATCGGAATATCGATCGCACAGTACGATAAATCCCTGTTCTAATCGAGGACGGATTTTAGTTTCGACATGCTGAGATCGATCGGCGGCAAATAGGAGGAGTTCAGCTCGATCGACCGCATCACCACTTTGTAGCAACAATTGCCGAATCCCCTTACCCAATTCCGTTCCACCTGGTTCGCGGGTAGTTATAACCTGATATCCCAAACAGAGTAGCCAGTCATAAGTAAGTGCGATCTGTGTGCTTTTACCTGCACCTTCTCCACCTTCAAACGTTACGAACAGGGATGACATAGACAATTCCCGACACTAAAGTTAAACCCACCGCCACCCAGAATAATAGCAACGCTCCAGGTAATTGTAGTAACAAGAGGGCGATCGAGACAATTTGCACCACGGTTTTTACCTTTCCCAACAAATTTGCGCCTACTACTTTGGGCTGATCGGGGCTGCCACGCCATGCTGTAATCAGTAATTCCCGTGCCACGATCAGAAACACACCCCAAGCTGGGATTTGCCGCAATTGGACTAGAACGATCAGAGGCGCAATGATCAGCAGCTTATCGACTAATGGGTCGAGGAACTTGCCTAGCTCAGTCACTTGGTTGAGTTTACGCGCCAGATAGCCATCCAACCAGTCCGTCAAGGCGGCAATCAGAAATGCGATCGAGGCGATTATTCTTGCGGTTGATTCATCCTGCCAGCTAAAGATCGCCAAAATTACAGGCACAGCTATAAGGCGAGATAGCGTGATCCAGGTTGGGAGCGTGATTGAACTAAAAGATAACTGCATGTGTAAAGGAAGTGTTTGTCCTTAAAGCTATCACTTTATTTCTGTGCTGATTACCAAATATTTTCCTCGTCCGATTGAACCTTCCTCACAGCAATGGGGTCTTAACCGCAGAATTGAGTACTTTATTTAGGTATACGATAATGAAACGTTTAGTTTGCACGATCCTAGCTACTGCTGTGACTGGCTTAATTGTTGCTCCCCTCTCAGTTTCCGCAGGTGAAATTCGCGATCGACTGGTAAATCAACAACAGCGCGTTTACCAAGGCGTTAAAAATGGCACACTTAGCGGTGCTGAATACCGTAATTTACAGCGACGTGAAGCTTCAGTTGCCGCAATGAGTTATCGCTATGGCAAATCTGGTAATGGTCTTACGGCTAGGGAAAGAGCCGCGATCGATGCTCGCCTCAACAATATCTCGCAGTCGATCTACCGTAATAAGCACGACTAGATTTAAAAGAATCTACCCAGCCCCCTGCCCCCAATTCTGGGGGTTCCGAAGCCCCTAAGTCCCCAGAATTGGGGATTTAGGGGCTTCGGAACGGGGAATTTTTTTACCAGAAACCGCCTAATTCGATCTGACTTGCCCAGTTTTAGCAATAGATCTGGGATTTTCTATTGGGACAAATGACTTACGATCGAGAGATTTTGGGCAAGATGAGATCGCGGGGAAATAAAGGTGATTAGATGTGATTAGCGATCTGCCAAAACGACGAAAATTTGAGCCAGCGAATGATATGCGTGACATTCGAGCCAGTAAAAAGCCCCAACTAATCGATCGACCTGAGATTGGCTGGTTTCGAGCCGTAGTGCTGATGCTGGGTGATGTACTGGGATTGGCGATCGCTTGGCAAATTGCCGAGAAGTTGAA
>JARCMB010000032.1 GCA_030248825.1 Pseudanabaenaceae cyanobacterium MP8IB2.15
AACGTTAATCAGTTTTCAGGACTTAAAGTGGTTACCCAAGTCATTCGACCAGATCGAGCTAATATCGACATTTCCAGTAATTCCGCGCAATACGAAGCCAAAACGATCGAAATCGCCCGCAAGATCTTAGCGGCGGGGAAAGGCTCATTTTGGGATGGGCTGAAAGATCAGATGCGCTTAGATGACAAGCTGATGGCTTGGTCGATGGGAAATGAAGGCTTGCGTGTCCAGTTATTTCGCTTGATTGATTGCTTACCTGCACTGACGAATAAGCCAGAAACAGCACGGCATATGCAGGAATATCTGGCTAGCGATGCCGTGGAAATCCCAGCCTTGCGATCGCTACTGAATTTTAGTACTGACAACCCCAATTCCCCTGCGGCAATCCTCGCAGCAAGCACCCTCCGCACCGCCGTTGCGACGCTGGCACGCCGTTACATCAGTGGCGAGAACTTACCTGAAGCGATTAAAAGTATAGAACGTCTGCGCAAAGACCGCTTTGGGTTCACGATGGATTTGTTGGGCGAGGCAGTGATCAGCGAACCAGAGGCACAGTCATATTTGCAGCGATACCTCGACATGATGACGGAGCTATCGGCAAAAGCGAAAACTTGGAATTCGATCGAACAGATCGATCGAGCTGATGGCAAAGATCTTCCTAGAGTTCAGGTTTCGGTCAAACTCAGTGCGTTTTATTCGCAGTTCGATCCACTCGATCCTGTCACGACTGCAACCAAGGTGAGCGAACCTGCACGAGTTTTGCTGCGTCGAGCCCAAGAACTTGGATGTGCCGTCCATTTTGATATGGAGCAGTATGCCTACAAAAACCTGACTTTAGAAATTCTCAAGCAAGTTTTAACTGAACCAGAATTTTGCGATCGAACTGATGTTGGGATCACTTTGCAAGGCTATTTGCGCGACTCCGAGCAGGATCTGATTAGTTTGATCGAGTGGGCAAAACAGCGCGGTAATCCTGTCACCGTGAGGCTGGTCAAGGGCGCGTACTGGGATCAAGAAACGATTAAATCTTATCAACAGGGTTGGGATCAGCCCGTATTCTCGCAAAAAAGTTCGACTGATGCCAATTACGAGCGTTTGATCGAACTTCTACTCCAAAATCACCAGTATCTCTATGCCGCGATCGGGAGCCATAACGTTCGATCTTTGGCTAAAGCAATCGCGATCGCTCAAACCCTAAATATTCCCCAACGCAACTTTGAATTGCAAGCTCTGTATGGCATGGGCGACAAGTTTGCCAAGGCGATCTCAGAAATGGGATATCGAGTGAGAATTTACTGTCCGTTTGGCGATTTGATTCCTGGGATGTCTTATCTGATCCGTCGCTTGCTCGAAAATACGGCGAATAGCTCCTTCCTGCGTATGAGTGTGAGTGAAGCTCGTCCTGAAGATGAACTCTTAGCTGCACCGATAATAGAGCAGACAGATGGCAAAAATAAACATATCCCATTTGATGGTTTCATTAATGCGCCTGACACTGACTATGCCGAAGTCGATCGACGTAAACAGGCGACTGAGGCGATCGAATTTGTCGTCGATCGTTTAGGTCAAACCTATCTGCCTGTGATCGGTAATCAAAGCATCCCAACCGCAAATTTTGTTGACTCGCTCAATCCTTCTAATTTCAGCCAAGTTGTGGGTAAAGTTGGTCTAGCCAGCATCGATCAAGCGAATGATGCCGTTGCCGTCGCCAAACAAGCCTTTGTTTCATGGCGTAAACAGTCCCCTAAACAACGTGGGGATATCCTGCGCCGCGCCGCCGATGCGATCGAAGAACGTCGTGCCGAATTATCTGCATGGATTGTGATGGAGGTGGGTAAACCTGTGCGGGAAGCCGATGCCGAGGTCTCGGAGGCAGTTGACTTCTGCCGCTACTACGCCAAAGAGATCGAGCGGGTGAGCCAGCCGATCCGTCGTAACGTGCCTGGTGAGGATAATACCTATATCTATCAGCCGCGTGGTGTTGTGGTCGTGATCTCTCCTTGGAACTTCCCATTGGCAATTGCGATGGGCATGAGTGTCGCCGCGATCGCCGCAGGTAATACCGTGATTCTCAAACCCGCCGAGCAGTCATCCGTAATTGGCGCGAAAATCGCCGAAGTGCTCCAAGCCGCGAATTTACCCGCAGGTGTGTTTAATTACTTGCCAGGTAAGGGTTCACAAGTGGGCGCGCATCTGGTCAATCATGCCGATGTGCATCTAATCGCGTTCACAGGTTCCCAAGAAGTGGGATGTCGGATTTATGCTGATGCCGCGATTCTGCGACCTGGGCAAAAGCACATGAAGCGGGTGATTGCCGAGATGGGTGGCAAAAATACGATCATCATTGATGAGAGCAGCGACCTCGATCAAGCCGTAGTTGGCGTGATGAATTCGGCATTTGGCTATGCAGGACAGAAATGTTCCGCTTGTTCCCGCGTCGTGGTGATGGCAAGTATTTATGATGTGTTTGTCGCCCGATTGGTTGAAGCGACTCGATCGATCACGGTTGGTGAAGCTCATCATCCTGCTACCAAAGTTGGACCAGTGATTGATGGTAGTGCCCAAGCAAAAATTCTTGAATACATTGCCAAAGCGGATGAGTCGGGTAAAGTTGCGCTGGCAATGTCTGCCCCCGATCATGGTTTCTACGTTGGGCCGACGATTGTTGTAGATGTTGCACCAGATAGTGTTCTGTCTCAAGAAGAGATTTTTGGGCCTGTGCTTGCCGTGATTAAAGCCGAGAATTTTGAGCAGGCTTTGTCGATCGCCAATAACACTAACTACGCGCTCACGGGTGGGCTATTCTCTCGCACACCATCACACATCGATCGAGCTTACCAAGATTTTGAAGTAGGAAATCTCTACATCAATCGCGGAATCACTGGCGCATTGGTCGATCGACATCCGTTTGGGGGATTCAAGCTCAGTGGTGTTGGTTCCAAAGCGGGTGGACAGGACTACATCCTCCAATTCCTCGAACCGCGTTCCATTACTGAAAACACTCAGCGTCAAGGTTTTGCCCCCTTGGACATGATCGAATAGATCTAGCGGCCGCTAGATCTCACATTCCGCTCGTAATAGAAGTGTAAAATAATTAAAATTTAAAACAGCAATTTAGTAATGGTTTCAAGGATTTATCTGAAAATACAGTATTCTCAACAAGCTGACTTTATTGAGAACAGCTTGAATTAAGATCGCTGAGATCCTCATTGCCTTGTTGTAATTATTTCCGATCTCTTTTACGGGCGGAATGTCGGTTAGAAACCCCATCCTCGCGTAGCAGGTTGGGGTAGTTCATGATTGGTTCTCCTGCTTCTCATCCTAAACCTCGTGGAAAGTGTCCTGGTTGGCCTTTGGGGAAACTTAGAAGCAAACGTCCTTACTGTCCAACGGTCAAAAAAGGTTTTTCTAAGAGAAAGAAAGTGCCTGAAGACATCGCCTCGTAGATGATTTTTCAGATTTACGAGCTATCCCGTCAGTTTTTAACTAGTGGGAGGTTTGCTGCTAGAGGTACTTGTTAGTCTAAACTCCAGCACTTAGGATCTAGCAAAGAAATTACCTAAGTATAAATCCCTAAAGCCCCCAGAATTGTGGGCATTTGGGTAGATTCTTTGAAGGGAATCTCCTTAATCCCCCATACTCAATAATCCTAATGTATACTTATGTTAAGCGGTTGACGCTAATTAACATCGATCTATACAGTCCAGACTCAAATTTAATAATATTTACTTATAAGTAGGAAGATCATGAATTCAGGGATTGTCATTGTAGAACTCGCAGGGCGTATAGATAGCAGCACAATTAAATTATTGAGAGAGCAGTTAGAAGCGATCGTTTCCTTCAATAACCATAGTATCAAAACTTTGATTTTGGATATGCAGGCCGTTGAATTTATTGATAGCAATGGATTAGGGTTTTTGATATCAACCCTAAAACTATCTAGAGGAATGAAATTCGACTTTATAATTCGTTCCATTGACAACGATCAAGTCAAAGACTTCTTTGTTCTGACTCAAACATTTAAACTTTTCAACATCGAGCAGTTTCAACCTCAATCGACCCCAGAAATCCCCTTGATTTCTCTGTCGCCAATAGCCTAAGAGATTGCTGTTGTTTCGATCGAATGATTTGGCTTTTAATCATTTTTTCGGATCGAGTCACAACTCCTGAAATCCGATAAGGAAGCTACTCGATCGGTCATGGGAGCGACTTAGCGATCTGTTTCGGATACTGGTCGATCTGGTAGATTTTTGAACTTATTGAGTCGATCGAAGTTGAGGTTAGATGATGAATTAAATAAATCAGTCGATTGCTTCAACAGAGATTTAGTTTTGGCAAGAATCGAACTGGCAGAATTATCGATCGACGTAGATGAATTTGCTGGAATACTGGTAGGAGCTACGCCAGGAATAGCCGCCCGAAACTCTAAACCTGAATTGGAAGAAACCAGACCACTAAGACCGTTGACCAAATTGCGAAGATTGGTGCGGAACTTGGGATCGCCTGTGAGATCGTCAAGATCGGCAGTGATTTTTTGGGTGTTGGCAAAAGTGGCACGAGCCGAGTCCAGCATTTCGCGCAAAGCCCCAATTGTGGCGGGATTATTCACCTCAGTCGAGAGCAATCTCAAGTTTTCGGAAGCTGTCGCCGCGTTGTCTGAGAGCTTTTGCAGGTTAGCAACAAACTTACCGTTATCTAGCAGAGGCTTTGTGCCTTCGAGCAACGATCGAGCTTCTTTGGCAGCCCCACTGATACTGTCGAGTGTTGAAGCAAGTTTTTCGCGGTTAGAGACAAACAGGTCATCGGCGGTGTTGGCGGCTTTGCTAAGGTCACTAGCAGCCTGAGCGATCGCATTAGCAGTATTACCAAATTGTTCGATCGGCGCACTCACCTTTCCCACGACATCGTTGGCAGAATCTGACAGTTTTTTGAAGCTACCTAGGGCTTCGTTCGCAGTTATGAGCGTCGTATTCAGGTTAGAAATCATCTGATCGTCGTTGATTTTCCGAAATGCCATCGACGACTCGCGCATCAGTTGGGTGAGACTAACTCCAGTCGTGCCATCGATCGTATTCCCCTGACAAACGATCAGCTTAGTATTGCAATTTGCGGCGATCGGATCGATATTGGGGGTCGAGGCTGGGAGGATAGATTGAGGGCGGATATCGATCGTGGTCGTGCTGATAAATCCTGTTTGATTTGTCTCTACAGCAGACTGACGGGGAATTGCTAGTTTGGCATTATCGATCGACACCGTGACATTAACATTACCGCTTTCGGCTTGCAAACTCAGGACTCTTCCCACCTGCACGCCGCGATAGCGCACGATCGACCCGACATCAACCCCACTGGCATCGCCAAACTTGATCTTAAAGGTGAAAACATCACCCGTCCGCAATCCCCGCAACCACACGAAGATGCCACCGCACATTACCACCCCTACTAGGATTAATAAACCCAACGCACCTTCTCGTAACGGTTTCGACTGCATAGTTATACCTCCTTACCCACAACTTGAATTGGCCCAGTTGTACTACCGCTAAAAAATTGTCGCACAAATGGATCATCAGACCGATCGATCTCAGTCACCTGTCCCTGCCATTGCACATGTCCGTTATACAGCATAATCAAGCGATCGGATGTCCGCCGAATCGTGCTTTCTTGGTGCGTCACTACAATATAGCTATCACAAACATCTTGTTCTGTCTTCAACGATCGAATTAAATCTTCAATTACGGTTGATGCCACTGGATCTAGTCCCGCAGTTGGCTCATCATAAAGCAAGATTTTGTGGACTGAGCTTTGAATCGCCGTATCCTCTAGAATCGCACGAGCAAAGCTGACCCGCTTCCGCATCCCACCTGATAGCTGGCTGGGAAATCGATCGCTAATATCCGCTAATCCCACTGCTTGCAATTTCTGCTTCACCATGTCTAAAATCTGTTTCCTTGGTAGGCGCGAATGCTCGAACAGCGAGAATCCGACATTTTCGGCGACTGTGAGCGAGTCAAATAATGCGGCCTGCTGGAATACCATGCCAATATGGACTTCCCCTGTGCCGCCAATATCTTGCAAGGGTTTGCCGTTAATTAGCACCTCACCTGCATCGGGAGCGAGTAACCCGCTAATAATGCGGAGAAACGTCGATTTCCCCGTCCCAGAAGGGCCGATGATCGCGATCGATTCTCCCTCATAAAGCTTGAGATCGACTCCATCGAGAATGACATTACTCCCAAAACTTTTCTTCACGCCCTTGAGTTCGACCAGAGGTACTTTGGCGGACATTTTAGAGTTTTGGGGATTGGGCTTGACGATCATAGATCTTGCAACAGGCGAAAGTCATCATGCCATCTAGAATAAAGCCTTAAGCCAAACCTTTCAAGTAAATATATCCCAATCACTGGCAGTATGGCTGAGATCGAAACAAAATTATGGCAGAATGAAGCAAACGTACCGAGTCAGGAAGCCATGGTTACCGTATCTTCAGAATACCGCCATCTACCAACTGCGGCAGAGTTGCCAGATTCCGATGAAACCCCCGTGGATAATGAGCTTCAGAACGACATTCCGAATATTCTGCTGAACTTACTTCGATCGATTTGGGCAGAGCGCACCGATTGGTTTTGGGGAGTAGATATGGGGATCTATTACGAACCCAACATTGAATATCCTGAAAAATCTAAATGTATTATTCCTGATGGTTTTCTGGCGTTAGGTGTACCGAGATCCACAAGTGAAGGCGGACGCTTAAGCTATGTTTTATGGGAAGAACAAGTGATGCCGATTTTAGCTTTAGAAGTTGTTTCTAAGAAATATAACGGTGAATACGATCGCAAGTTGGCAAAGTATGAAGAATTAGGGATTCTCTACTATGTTGCTTATAATTCCACCACTGGCAGAAAAATTTACAAAAATCACCAGTCTTTAGAAGTGTACAAGCTAATTAATGGGAAGTATGAACTCATGCCATCAGTCACTCTGATTCAAGCAGGGGGGCAAGAAGGCGGGAAAATGATTTGGATGCCAGAAATTGGACTGGGAATTGGTTGTGAACGTGGTGTATGTGATAGTTGGCGACGAGAGTGGGTGTATTGGTACGATTCCCAAGGGATGAGATATCCTACTGCTGAAGAACGGGTCATATCTGCTGAGTCGATC
>JARCMB010000267.1 GCA_030248825.1 Pseudanabaenaceae cyanobacterium MP8IB2.15
GCGAAACAGATGTGGTTAGGCAGGTTTTGTCATTTGGTTTATCAAGTTATGGTTACGATATTCGGCTTTCACCTGCGGAATTTCTGATTTTTCGTCATATTCCAGGGACGATCGTCAACCCCAAACGGTTTAATCCTCAAAATCTTGAATCAGTGGCTTTGCAATCTGACGAGGATGGCGATTATTTTATTATTCCCGCACATTCCTATGGATTGGGGGTATCACTTGAGAAAATCCAAATGCCGCATAATGCCACTGCGATCTGCATGGGTAAAAGTACTTATGCGAGATGCGCGTTGATTGTTAATACGACACCTCTAGAGAGTTCTTGGGTGGGGCATATCACGCTTGAAGTTAGTAACTCATCAGGCGCAGACTGCCGTATTTACGCCAACGAAGGCATCTGTCAGTTGTTGTTTTTTGAGGGTGAGCCTTGTGAAACTACCTATGCAGCGCGTGAAGGTAAGTATCAAGATCAGCCAGAGAGGGTAACACTCGCAAAAGTTTAGCTCCTCACAATTACCCTAATTTTCTTGCCTTCGCTAGCAACTCACAAAATGTTTTTTATGCAATGTGCGCTCGCTATTCTTAGCGAGCGATCGCCTCAGCCCCCAAAAGCTTCAACACCTGTAAAACTCCGTGAAGCTCGCACTCGGGATTTAATAACGAAAATAGGCGAGAGTGAGCATACCTATATTGCGATACCTTTAAAAATAAAAACTCGTTGCCATTGGTAATCATCCCAAACGTCGGTTGCATGGTTTCTGGATTGCTCAACATATAGACTAAAGCCTGCGGAATAGCTCGCGTTACGGCAAAATCACTTCGCTTTGACTCGATCGCCAATAACCAAAGTCGATTTTTCAACACCAGTACGTCGATCCGCCCGCGAATGATCGTTCCTTCATCCTGCATTTCTAAATCTACACTTGTTTCCGTCTCGATCCGAAATGGCTTGTGATAAAAGCCAGCCAGATCCAACAGCGGTGCAAGAACTACCATTTTCACCGTGTTTTCTAGCATCGGTGGATCTTCCATTAATTCCAGAAAATTAGCCTGTACCCGATCTAATAAATGTCGTTCTTCCTCACTTAGCGGCTCAAGCCGATCGAGCCATTCAGGAAAAAAACTAGAATCTTGGGACATCTGAAGCCCAAAATTTTGCTTTAGCTTCCTAAGCGTTACATCTTTTGCTGCTACAGACTGAACCATATAGATCGATTTCCTTAAAATGAGTCAAAAGCTCCGAACTTCTAAGGCAGCTTTGATTAATTGTATGCTTTGATTAATTTTATCCGATCCTACATGGCGGAACCAGTGCCATTGATCGCTAGGCAATTAGACATAAAATGCTCCAGCCCAACATCCTCCTCTTTCGCCTACAGCGGAGAGGTTAACTCGCAAAGGTTTAAAAGGTTTTATCCGTGACTCCAGTAGTGCCAATCGATATTCTGATTCTTTCTAATGCTCCTGGTGAGCTTACCACTTGGGTTTATCCTGTGCTGCAAGAGATCGCAACTCGATCGATCTCGGTGCGGATATCAATTGTGCTGTCCCCTTGTAGCAATGCCAGTGGGAATGAAGCTTCGATCGCCCAGAGTTATCCTAATGTCGTCCGTGTCTTGCCGCCTGAGCAATTTTTCTCGTTTTTATTATTTGGTAAAACGCCTGATTGGGACTGGCATCCTCATGGGATCGTGATCTTTTTAGGTGGCGATCAGATTTTCCCTGTCGTGATTGGCAAACGTCTGGGCTACAAAACGCTGATCTATGCGGAATGGGAGGCGCGGTGGCTGGGTTGGATTGACTACTTCGCGGTTCGTAACGAAAAGGTCGGATCGGTAATTCCTGCTAAATTCCAGTCCAAAGTAACGGTGGTCGGAGATTTGATGGTCGATCGAGCATCTATCCCTAATCCTGCTAATTCGATCGATCGTGACAGCCAAAGAGTCGTGCTTATGCCTGGATCGAAAGCGATGAAACTGAGACAAGGATTGCCTTTGTGTTTGGGGATTGCCGATCGACTGAAGCAAAAATATCCTGCCTTAGAATTTTCGATCGCCTTAGCCCCAACGCTTACGCCTCAAGCTCTGGCAAAATTTGCTCAACCCAATCCAGTTGTCGATTTGGTGTCAGGTTCTACGGCTGAATTGATCGATCGAGATGTCAGCTATCAACTTCGCACTGCCGCAGGTACTGAGGTGGAGGTTTCTCTTACTTTTCCTGCCCATGATTTACTCAAATCAGCCCTATTTTGTATTACAACTGTGGGAGCGAATACAGCAGAACTAGCAGCTTTGCAGGTGCCAATGGTGATTTTGCTGCCCACGAATCAGCTCGATGCTATGCGTGGCTGGGATGGTATTTGGGGAATTTTGGCAAACTTACCTCTAGTTGGCACGGGTTTTGCCAAGTTAATCAATCACTTGTTTTTAGCTCGATCGAATCTATTGGCATGGCCGAATATTTGGGCAGGAGAAGAGATTGTGCCAGAATTGCTTGGACATCTCACGCCTGATAGTGTGACAGAATTTCTCATCCCTTTGATAGAGCATCCCGAAAAGTTAGACCAAATGCGCGATCGATTAAAAGCTGTCTGTGGTGAGCCAGGTGCAGCCCAGAAAATTGTCGATATTGCTGTAAGTTCGATCGATCCAAAGCATGGCTCCAACTAACCAGAAATATCCTCGATTAGATAGCCACAGCAATGTTCGCCATCGACCATCCAGTGAGTGCGTTCGACTTTACTGTGTTCTAGAGCAACCGCAAACATCTCTAATTCATGCCCACAGACATTGGGGAAAGTTTTGACGATATGGGAAATCGCACAGTTGTATTCCGTAAAGATATAGCTGGGTCGATCGACCTTTTGCAAATCTTCGATCGGGGCATCTTTGACCTCATACCATTCCGCCACATAGCCCTCGGTTCTGCGGATCTTTGCCAAATTAGTGATGCGTTCTTTTAAGGAACCGTGTCCTAACTGTTGACGATACTGTAAAGCCTTGTGTTGCCATTGCTTTTGCAGGATAATTTCCACCTGCTCCGCCCCAACTGTCTCGGTCAGAGTATTGAGCAAGTTAATCGCAAATTGGTCGTAACTATCAGGAAATCGATCGCGCCCTTCAGGACTCAAACGATAAATATGCTGAGGTCTTCCCATTTCCTGAGCATTTTTCGCTTGGTGAAAGATCGAACCTTCTGTTTCTAGATCTTTGAGGTGACGACGAATTGCTTGGGGACTGATGGCAAAATTTTGGGCTAACTCGTGAGCGGTGGCGTGTCCTTGCTTCAGCAGATATTGCAAAATGTCCTGCTTAGTCGAAACTTGACCAGAAACTTGACCTAATTCTCGATCGATATGTTTCATCACCACTAACCTATAAGCACGTTCTACTGCTTTACTGAATATAACAGTATTTTGACAACATCTAAGTTGCTAATGTAATCTGAGCTAGCTTAAAATAAATTCAAGTGGGTAAAGGATAGAGTGTTAAATACTCCCACGCCAGAGCAAAAAACGCAGTGTTTTAATCTATGCGTCTGGTTCAGTAAACTATATTTGCCTATTAACGTTGTTCGCGTTGATGTACGCACAGGCAATGTTTTCTTTCTAGCAGGCGAAGAGAATATCATTGAGATCTATCCCAACGGTAAATGGAGGTATGTAGGATGAGTCAGCCTAATTTCCAAGTGATGAATCACAAAGAACTACATGCTTATGTTCTTGCCCATCGAGATAATCAAGAAGCTTTTTATACATATGTGGATAGACTGCACGCTGAGGCAGATTGGATCGAAATGCCCCCTTTGCAGTCAGCAGAAGATTTAGAAAATTACCCAGAGTTTCTTGAGCACCTTCGCAAAAGTTCTGAGCCATGTGACAAAGAAAGCAGTGTAGAGTGATTAGACAACATGTAAGTTGCTAATGTAACCTGAGATCGCTTAGAATAAACTTAAGAAACATTCAGGTTGTTTTAGTATTTTTATTACTAAAATATCTGTCAAAAGAACAC
>JARCMB010000268.1 GCA_030248825.1 Pseudanabaenaceae cyanobacterium MP8IB2.15
ATTTTGCCAGATCAACTCAGTTAAGATCCCTTCAACTTGGGACAAATGTGTTGCCAATTCACGGTACATCGCTAATGGTAACTCAGGGGTATAGCTAACTCTAACGCGCCTAGACACTTTGCAAGCCTTCTCCAACACTAAGACTGTTACCGAGACTACCGCCGAGACTACCGTTATGATCGCTATTAAGACTTATATGACGATCGCCAATGAGGCAACAGTTGACCTCATCAATGCAGACCTTGCCCCACTGTAAAGCCCAACGTACCAAAGCAACCCGATTATCAGTACTAGTTTTGTTCAAAATATTGCTGATATGGTTATCTACAGTGCGTTTACTGATTTCTAACTGCACCGAAATCTCTTGATTAGTCATACCAGTAGCAACCAACTCAATCACCTGCAACTCTCGTTCAGAGAGATTTGTCGATGGTTTATTTTGTGATTTATTAAGTTGGTCTGTGTCGAGCATGGCTTACTGATTCCGTATAAGTACTTAATGTTCTGTATATCTTAGCAATTATGGGATCGCTTGAACCTAGTAAGGGTATGTTTTTTAAAGTTTTTTAAAATTACCGATAACAGGGCTTCAGGATCTGAGGCAAATCAATCTGTTTTTAGTCCAGAAGGGCTTGAAGCCATTTAGGAGCAGGGGAAATTGGATTGCCTAATCGATCGAGTAGCAACCATGCGACCAGATGCACCAGAAACTGATACATAACATTACTAAAGACAATCCCGATCGCCGCCAAAACCTGAACCAACCATAAATCAGGCAGATCGATCGATCCCACTGATTGCATTACCCAAGCAACAAAGTTGGTAAGCTGTACGGTGATGTAAACCCAAACATTTTCGCCCAACAAAAAAGACACAAATACGAGTTGAAACAGTGCGCCTAACGATCCCAAGATCGTACCAAGAAATATCGACACTGACCAAGGCGATCGACGTCGCCACAAATAACCGAGCATGATCCCTTGCAGTCCATGTGGGATCAAAAACTGAATGCTCCGAGTCGGCCCCATCAGCACAGATAGCAGCAAAAAAGATACGGTCGTGGTCATCCATGCTGCCCGCTTGCCCCACCGCAGATAAGCCAGAGCCGTCGGGGTCGGAAAAAACATCCGCAAAAACGGCCCCATCGGGAAGTAGTAATTAACTAAAAACAGCATTCCCTTCGTACTTGCGAGAAAAGCGGCTTCGACCATTGCCAATGTGGCTGAATTTTTAGAGCTAGATGGATTTTTAGAATCGGGCATAGCCTAGTAAGCTGATGAATTTTAGAGTTCAGAGGATTCGGGGAGCGGATTGAGGTTTTCTCGATTTTGCGTAGGTACGGTATCCCAAAGGTTGCCGCGCTTACCATAAAGCCACCATAAGCCAAATGCGCCCAGAGCGATCGACACCAAACTAATCACTTGAGCAATTCGCAATGGGCCGAGCATTAAACTGTCAGTCCGCAAACCTTCAATCCACAAGCGTCCCAAGCTATAGCCAATCAGGTAGAGCATCACAAACGTGCCGCGTTTAACTTGGGGGAACCGCACGAATACAGTGATTAAGCCTGCAAACACTAGCAAGTTCCACAATGATTCGTACAGAAATGTGGGGTGAAAGTAAGGCTCCGCAAAAAACTCTGTCGGACGACGATTGGGTGGGATCAACAATTTCCAAGGTAAGTTTGTCGGTGTGCCAAAAGCTTCGGAATTAAAAAAGTTACCCCACCGCCCGATCGCTTGACCGAGGATTAAAGACGGCATCACCAGATCGGCAAGTCGCCAGATCGATAGTCGATTCCGTCGCGCAAACAAAATGCCCGCGATCGAACCACCAATTATCGCACCGTGGATCGCAATCCCACCTTCCCAAATTGCGAACACCTTATGCCAAGGCTGATTTTGAAACTTGTCCCAAGCAAATGCGACGTAGTAGGCTCTGGCTCCAGGAATTGCCCCCACCACCAGCCAAATCACCAGATCGCCGATCGCATTAGGATCGAGTCCGCGCCGTTCTGCCAGTTTCTGTGATAGCAGCGTGCCAATAATTACGGCTGAAGCAATTAACAACCCATACCAACGAACTGACACTGCGCCAAACTGGATCAAGATTGGTCCAGGGGAGGTAAATTCAAAGGCAAGGGGTAAGCTAGAAAGCATAATCTTGATATGTGCGGATTGTATTTTCTCTTTGCCATCCTATCAGAGTCATCCGATCAGATCGATCGAAGTCTCGTGCCAAGAAAGTAAGCTTGTACACTTAAGGTTACCGAACTAATTTAGATCTAAACCATGCCAGTCCTGTCGCCCGATCTGCAAAAAAAACTAGCTGAGCCACTGATCGTGGGGGGCTTTGTGATAAACAGTCGGGTGTTGCAATCGCCGCTCTCTGGAGTGACAGATCTAGTGTTTCGCCGCCTCGTGCGCCGTTATGCGCCAGATTCGATGCTGTATACCGAGATGGTAAATGCCACAGGATTGCACTACATCAAAGAACTGCCCAAAATCATGGAAGTCGATCGAGCCGAAACTCCAATTAGTATTCAACTATTTGACTGTCGCCCAGATTTTTTGGCGGAAGCAGCACAACGAGCCGTAGCTGAGGGTGCAGATACGATCGACATCAACATGGGCTGTCCTGTAAATAAAATCACCAAAAATGGTGGTGGCTCCTCTTTGCTCAGAGATCCTGAAACGGCTGAGTCGATCGTGCGGGCTGTGGTCAACGCTGTAAATGTGCCAGTTACGGTCAAAACTCGGATCGGCTGGAGTGAAACTGAAATTAACATTTTGGAATTTGCCCGTCGGATGGAAGCTGCTGGCGCACAGATGATTACAGTTCACGGTCGGACTCGCGCTCAGGGCTATAACGGTGCGGCAAAGTGGGAGTGGATTCGCCGCGTCAAAGAAGTGATGACGATTCCTGTGATTGCAAATGGCGATATTTTTTCGATCGAAGCGGCGATCGCCTGTTTAGAACAAGCTGGTGCAGATGGCGTGATGTGTTCGCGTGGCACATTGGGCTATCCCTTTCTGGTGGGCGAAATTGACCATTACCTCAAAACTGGTATCCTCCGACCGAAGCCAACTCCACTAGAACGGCTACAAGTCGCCCGTGACCATTTAATCGGACTGCATGAATACAAAGGCGATCGAGGTATCCGTCAAGCTCGTAAACACATGACTTGGTATGCCAAAGGCTTTGCGGGAGCTGCGACTCTGCGTGGACAATTGTGCCTAGTCGAGAACTTACAGCAGGGCTTAGACTTGATTGATGGAGCAATCGATCGTTTGTCAGAACTTCAAGATGGACAAGCCGAAACTGCTACAGCCGATGATTTAATGAATCTAGTAATGCAGTGAAAGCGTACTAGACATATAACTAGCAGCTCAAACATTCCATTCCCAACCTCAACCACTAACTGATATGCCAGAAATCAACTGTCTTCCTGATAAGCAGAAAATTCAAATTAGTCAGACTGAGACAATTCTAGAAGCAGTCTTGGCGGCGGGAATCAATCACACTCATGCTTGCGGCGGGAATGCGCTTTGCTCTACCTGTCGGATTATGGTGATTGATGGTGTTCAACATTGCACGCCCCAGACGGCGGCAGAAAAAGCTCTCGCAAAAAAACTCGGCTTTCCCGAAAATATTCGCTTGGCTTGTCAGACAGGAGTTTCCAGCGATGTCATAATCCGTCGGCTGGTGATCGATAACGAAGACATCGATATTGTTGACTCTCAGCTTGCGGCTGGTTCGATCGGGGAGCGCAAATCTGTCGCTATCCTAGTCGCCGCGATTCGCGGTGGAACTGATTTTGATGAGGTTAAGTTTCCCTACGATATTATTTACGTGCTCAGCCGCTACTTTAATCGCATGAATAAGGTGATTAGTCGGCAAGGTGGCACGATTAATCACTATATGGGCAGTAGGTTCATGGCTCTATTTGGTACTGACGATCTAGACCAAGTGGCAGATCGAGCGGTGTGGGCTGGCTTAGAAATGCTGCGATCGATTACCGAGTTAAACACCCATCTCGAATCGATGTCCTATCAACCACTCAGGCTTAGTATTGGCATCCATTACGGTTCGATCGTTTCGGTGAATGTCGATCCATCAAAACCAAATATGGTAGCAGCGATCGGTGATGCCGTGAATCTTGCCACGCGAATTGAGTCACTGAATAAAGAGATTGGGAGTTCTTTGCTAATTTCAGAGCCAGTCTATTATCAGGTGCAAGATCAGGCAGTTACAGATCGTTCTGGGAGCCTGAATTTACCCGATGGACTGAAGTACAAGCTATATGAACTTACGGCAATGCGTGGGACACCACCCGATGTAGTTGAGAAGGTGGAGAGTGCCAGCCTATCCCAAAAAGTGATGAGTTTCATGCAAAGATTCGCGGGGGCAAAAAGCAAAAGCAAGTTCCCAAAATAAATTGTCATACATCGTAGGACTTTATCATTTACCGATCGAACAACAGGATGGTTTCGCTATAGTTTCAGCTCGGTTTGAGCAGCATAGCCCAGATGTCGATATCCTGCGGCGGTAACAACTCGACCTCTGGGAGTGCGATTGAGATAGCCAATTTGGAGTAGATAGGGTTCGTAGACTTCTTCGATCGTTTGGGTGTCTTCACCCGTCGAGGCTGCCATCGTATCTAAACCAACGGGGCCGCCGTTAAAGTTCTCAATCATCATCGTCAGTAGCTTTCGATCGATCCAATCCAACCCACGCGGATCGACATTAAACAGTTCCAACGCCGCGATCGCCACTTCCCCTGTAATTTCACCATTGGCTTTGACTTCAGCATAGTCTCTTACCCGTTTGAGCAGACGATTAGCGATCCTGGGTGTGCCGCGAGATCTTTGGGCAATTTCGATCGAACCTGCCCGATCGATCGGGGTTTCGAGGATCTTGGCAGAACGCAAGACGATTTCCGTTAGTTCGTCGATTTCGTAATAGCGCAGATGTTGGACGAATCCAAATCGATCGCGCAATGGCGAAGATAACGCCCCAATCCTTGTCGTCGCGCCGATCAGCGTAAATTTATTCAGCTTCACACTGCGGATTCTAGCGGCTTGTCCTTTACCAATCGTGACATCCAACCGATAGTCCTCCATCGCAGGATAAAGAATCTCCTCAGTCACATGCGGCAAGCGATGAATCTCGTCGATAAATAGGATATCGCCTGGTTGGAGTGACACCAATAAACC
>JARCMB010000269.1 GCA_030248825.1 Pseudanabaenaceae cyanobacterium MP8IB2.15
TTCATGGTACGTTGCTCAAAAAAGTTGGGGCCGATCTCGTTGTTTTTCCTGAAGCTGAAATGGGTTGTGCTTTAGCTCGATCTCTGACTCAACGCGGTATTCTGGAACGGTTTGAACTTGACAATGACAATAGTATTGTCGAGGTGATGGTACCCGAAGAATTTCATGGCAAAACCATCTTGGGGCTAAAACTGCGGAGTCATTATGGCGTTAATGTGCTCGCGGTCAGTCACGATCAAAAGTTTGAGATTAATCCCGACCCCAATCAAAAGTTATCTAAAGGTTCCGCGATCGTCGTGATTGGCAGCAATAAAGATATCAGTCGTCTGCCGATCTCCTGCAACCTTAATGAATCTGATGGGCAATCGGTCACCACGCAGTTACCGTTACATCGCTCTTCTGAAGTGAAGCTCAGGTAGAGTTAGAGAGTTGCAAGAAACAGGGGAATACTCCTCACTTTTGCTAATATAGGTCACAGAGGCTTTGTGTCAGAAGAGATTATTAAATGGCAATAGTTGTTACTCTTAGTCCCGAATTAGAAACACTACTGCTTGATAAAGCTAAACAGCGAGGTCAAGATGTTAACTTTGTTGCGTCTGAATTGTTAGCTGGTGTCTTAGAGTGGGGAGAGCAAGATTCAGAAGAGGCTATTAAGGGTATTCAGCAAGGATTAGACGATTTTGAGGCAGGGCGATTTCGGTCTTTTCAAGATTTTGCTGGAGAACAACGCCACAAGTACAATCTGCCAAATGATTCATGAAGTACCGTATTGAAATTTCAAGCATAGCTGAGGTTGAGGCAGATAATGCATTTCTACGGTTGTCCCAAGTCACTTCTCCCATAAAAGCAAGCCAATGGTACGCAGGTTTACTTCAAGCGATTGAGTCTTTGGCTCAAATGCCCAAACGCTGTCCATTAGGTCGAGAGAATCAATATTTTAGCCAAGAGATCCGCCAATTACTCTACGGTCGAGGGCGTAATTCGTATCGAATTCTTTTCACTATTTTGGATGAGCAAAATGTCTCAACGGTTCGTATTCTTCATATCCGACACGCATCACAGCAAACGGTTGGTGATGAAAAAGATGAATTGAATGCAACCTAACATCGCCAACGACTATCTTTGCGCGCTATCCAGAACTCAAGTTGGTTTATACACGGGTAAAAATATCGTTAAAATCTCACTGCTTGTCTCGGAAATTATAGCGGCATTAGGTGATCTTTGGGCATGGTGCAAACGCACGGTTAGCTTGCCACCCAGAGCTTGAAATAGCGTTTTCGTGATCGGTAAACTTAAACTGAGTGAGCCTGTTTCGGGTTGTAGCATCAACCACTGCCCAACTGCGGTCAGCATTTGAGAATTATGAGCTAAATGCTCGATCGACGGGTATTTGAGCTGCGAAAGAAACTGCAATTTGATATGCTCTCCCACTGCTGCTACTTGGATCTGAATATCGCTATCAATTGGCAGACTACGGGTGAGTCGATCGACCAAACCATTCAACACTTGGCTGAGTAAGTCGGCGTTACTAGAAACTGGCGGCATATTTTGGGCAATTCGCAGTGTTAGCGTCAACTGGCGGCGACTTGCTTGCTCTTGCCATCGGGCTGAATTTTGGTGCAGAATGTCAGCGATGTAAGTCTCATGCAGTTTGACTGGATCTGCCGTAAGCTGGGCTGCCTCAAAGATCAGATTAAATCGATCGACTTGTTCTGTGCATTCTCGATCGACCGACTCTAGCCTTAGCCTAATTCCTGGTGAGACATCGGTACGACGCAACACCGACCGAATCAGAGTGCGAATTGTCGTTAATGGTGTCCGCACTTCATGGGCAAGGGCAAGAATAATATCAACTTCCTGAATCTCTGGCAGTTTGACTTCTTGACTCACAGACTGGCTCAGGAGTAGGCTGCCAAACTTTGCCATCACTAGATATGGTGGATGCGAAATTGGGAACTGTTGGAGCTGCTTTGCCAGCAATTCTACTTGAGTCGGATCGGTAATTCGATCGATCAGTTGGTCTAATACTTGCTGAACCACTTTTGGATGCAGCGAAAACCAGCAGAGATTGGCGGCATTATTGGCAATGATGATGCTAAAGGTTTCAGTTAAAAGAATGCAAAACTGTTCGGTTATAAGTGGATCGTCTTCTGTGAGTTGAATTACCTGAGTTAGGGCGATCGACTCAAAATTAGTCGCAAGTAATGCGGTATGAGCAGGCGTAAACAGCCAAGTATGCAGGTTTTGCGCCGACAACAGATTGACATTATGACTGAGCACGATGCCATCAACGGGCATCTCAGTGTATAGCTGTCTCAAAGTGTCGATCGCCTTGAACCAGATCTCCTTGGCATCAGTTTGATATAGCTGTTCGATCAATCGATCGTCACGAATCGCATCATAGATAGTGGACAATTTCTGCACCAAGATCGCTGCAACAAGGTTATTAAAACACCAAAACCCAAAAAAGGCTCTTCCTCAGGTCGAGAAATCGCCTTTAAATCATATTGGTTGCTCCAGCTTGATGCTATGGGTGATTGCCCCTGCTCGAAGATGGGATATCTTCCCAACTAATCGTGAATTACTTAGGTACAAAAGGCGTGTACTTTCCGCCTAGTCCTTCCACGATCGATTTAGTGTTGGCAATTAGCATCCCAGCATAGGTTTCGGCTTCGCTGCCCTTTGCCCCTAATCCATCAGCAAACAGTTCGCGCTCCGAAACTTTGACGTTTGCTTCTTTGGCAACCGCTTCAATCAGTTTGGGATTAATCGTGATTTCGGCAAAGACCGTCGGAACTTGGGCATCTTTAATCACTTTTACCAGTTCTTTGATCCTCGTCGCCGTTGGTTGCTCTTCTGTACTGATTCCACTTAATGCACCTTCGATCGGCACACCATAAGTCTTGGAGTAGTAGCCTAAGGCATCATGCGTCGTCACGAGCTTACGCTGACTGGCGGGAA
>JARCMB010000270.1 GCA_030248825.1 Pseudanabaenaceae cyanobacterium MP8IB2.15
CGAAGATCCACACTTTGCTCAGATGGCGCAGCAGGTATTCCAATTTGAATTTGTGCTCAGCCCGCCTGATATTGTTGCTCCTGCTTTTGCGGCGGTGGCGTTAGGTGGCAGAATTTTAGGCAACGGCATTGTCGGTGATGATCTGTGGGTATCACTGGCGACGCTAATTACCCCAAATCATCCCTTTGTTGGCAAAAGCGTCAAAGATGCGGCGAGAAGCGTGGGATTTGTGCCTCTGTATATGGAAACCAGTTCCCAAACTATTCACGGCTGGGATTTGCTGGAAGGGTATCTCAGTGCTGGAGATGTTTTGTACTTGACCATCCGAGCATCTCAGTTAGAGCAGTTATGGCAAGTTTCTCCACCGCAAATGTTAGCCAATTCATAATATAGGTAGTTCTAAAATGAAGTAGTGTTGTTTTTAATGTTATGGGTTAACTTAGTTCTCAAAGGAGGAAATTATGTTGAATGAAGCGATTCTTGAACGTCGGCTGAACACTTTGGAAATAGAGGTTGCTGACCTTAAGCATAAATCTAATACTGAACCTGCTAGAGGTAACTGGCTGGACAATCTGATCGGCTCAATCTCCGACGAATCTGCTTTTCTTGAAGCCCTTGAATATGGTCGTTCTTTCCGCCAGTCTGATAAACCTGTCGATGAGAGCAGAAAGCAAGCGTGAAATACTTGCTTGATACCGATCACATTAGTTTCCTCCAACGCCGATCAGGCTCAGAGTTTATAAACTTGGCCGCTCGAATTGCTCAACACTCGCCAGCAGATTTTGCTTTATCCGTTGTTAGCTTTCATGAGCAGGTTCTTGGTGCTCACACTTTTATTAATCGTGCTCAAACAAGGACTGATATAGCTCGTGGATATACGCTCCTGCTAGAGACGCTTCATGGTTTTTCAACATCTCCAGTGCTACCATTCAATGCTGAAGCGATCGAAGTTTTTGATGGATTGCGGACACAGAAGATTCGGATATCAACAATGGACTTACGAATAGCGTCGATTGCGCTTTCAAGAAACTTAGTCCTACTAACTCGAAACGTGAATGACTTTAGCAAAGTGTTGGGGTTAACGACAGAAGATTGGACTGTTTGATGTCGTTGAATAATTTCAGCTAGGGTAAACGATGCTTAATGGTACGAATGTATATTTGATTGGCATGATGGGTGCGGGGAAAAGCACTGTCGGCAAGCTATTAGCTAAAAAACTGCAATATCATTTTTTTGATACCGATACTTTGGTAGAGCAATGTACGGGGATGAGCGTTGCTGAGATTTTCTCGATCGAAGGGGAATCAGCATTTCGACAGATTGAGCATCAAGTTTTGGCGGAGGTTTCTGCTTACAAGGGTTTAGCGATCGCCACAGGTGGAGGCATCGTGATGGATCGGATGAACTGGTCGTATCTGCGTCATGGTTTAGTTGTATGGCTGAATGTCCCGATCGATCTGCTCTACCAGAGGCTGCTCACAAGTACAGTCAAACGCCCACTACTCCAAGCTCAAAATCCTCAAGCTATCCTGACTGATATTTACAACCAAAGACGCGATCGATATGCTCAGTGCGATCTGCAAATTACGGTCAACCCGTCAGACTCTGCCCAAACTGTATGCGATCGACTATTTTCTCTGATCGTCGATCGAATCGAGCCAGATCGTCTAACCAAACCACAAAATCGGGACTAATCAGCCCCTAATCACCAGATCGTAAATTGGGCTGCGGGTGATACAGAGCCAGTGACAGTCAAACAGGTTAGGTTCTTGTACCCCGATCGAAGCTTTGGCAGGTTCTTCAGGTGATGGCAGTAGTCGATCGAAGCGGATTTCGACACGATCGATACTTGATTCAGTCAGATCGAATTGCAGCAAATAAACCGCAGGTGAGGCATCTAGATTTGAGAGCAGATTAAAACCGAGTTGATAGAGCGGCTGTCTGAGTCGATCGCTGAGATGAAATGGCTGGTGATATGAACCATCTTGGCGACGAGATATAGCCTCAGCATAAAGCGGCCCCCGTGCAGTCCAGACAATCGGCAGCCAGAAATTGCCCAACTCAGTGGACATGATGCCTTGATTTTCCAATACCCAAGTACGCAAACCACCAATGTCATGACAAGCGGCAATGATATCGATGCTCGATCGATCTGAAGACATAAGCGGTTTTCTTAAAAAATCTTAAAACATCTCAAAGTATGGGCAAAGCTTACGGAGATTAACAATCGCTTTGCCCCTCAGCTAACTAAACATTGGCAGGTCGATTTGGGTTTTGGGCAATTCGACTCGTTGTGGGCGGTTACGGGTGGCAAGACGATAGCTGAGGCTTTGCAGCTCAATGTGCAACTGGCGATTTTCCTTTTGCAGCATTTCCACTTTGGCTTTAATTGGGATCATGCGCTCGGCAAACTTAGCCCGATAGACATTAGGCAACTCTTGCACCACTTGCTCCAACATCCTGTTTCGATCGCTCAGCTCTTCGATCGATTTACGCATTTCGATAATTTCTCGATCGCGCTCTTGTAAAGCTGCCTGAGATGTTGCTAACTGCTCTTCGACATTGGCAAGTTTTTCGCTCAGCCGTTGCATCGTTTCTTGATGCTGCTCAGACATTTCCAGACTGGGCGTAAAAGCGGCATTGCCCTTAACTAAACGAAATAATTCTTCAGATAGCTGCTTAACTAGCAGATCTTTTTGCTCCAGATCTTGCTGGAGATCGTTGACTTGTTGATGTAATTCCTCGATCGTATTCATGTTGTTGCCTAATTGAGATGTATTTAGGTTTTCAGCCAGATTAAGCGGTTGGCTTGGATGTGTCACCGATTTTTGAGCGGTAAACTGCGGTGAATTTCTCGCTCCTGTTGCAGTAGCTGCGAGTGTAGCACCAGAGACCACAATTGACACCCAATTTTTTAATTTCGTTTAACTCGCCCAGATCGGGACATTACTAAAAAGTTTCCGTATAATGACAAGCTAGTCAGTTCGATCCCTCACCTAAAATAATTGTTAAGATGGAAATTAGGGATTACGCCTTCATCTCAACTACTGAGAATAAGCATATGACTTACAGGTTGTTTGAAATTCTATCTGAGACTGGCAATCACGCGGATGTCGTTTGGGCTGATCCTAGTAGTAGTGATCGCAATGACACGCATCTAGCCTATGCGATCGAAACGACAGAAACCCAGTCTCTTGCCAGGCTAAATCAGGCAGATTTTATAGCTGTCTCAGCGCAAACGCTGTATGAACATTTTCCTGAACTGCAAGGCTGCTCTTACTTACTGTTTGCAACCCATCCATTACGAGAATTATCAGATTCAGCTAAATACTTAACTTACTACACTTTTACAAATGATTGTAGTCAGCCAATTAGTTCTAGTGGTGCTTCTGCTAAAGAAGTACATAAAATGATTGCATTTTTGGAGAATCAAGTTATTCAAGGTGTTGTTTCTCCATCATCAGAAATGATCGATCAAGCAAAATTATCAGGACAGGATATCTCTAAATGGCTAGAAAGCGCTTTCAGTATCGGAGGTAATGATTTCTTAGATGATGATTCCAATTATTTCGTACCAATTCCTGTGGCTCTAGTTGCGATTATTGGCGAAAATCCAGAAATCAAAGAATCTAGAGTTGATACAGTCAAAGAAGAATTTACCAATCTTGCCTCACAATGGATTCATGATGTAGAAGGCATGTCATCTACAGTCGAAATGGTGAAGCATTCTGCTTATCAAAAAATCATTAGTATGGGGAAAGTCGTAGTTCCTTTTTTATTAGAAGATTTACGCCAAAATCCTCTCTATTGGCTACCCGCCCTACGCCAAATCACCCAACAAAATCCCGTACAGCCTGAACAACGAGGAAAAGTTAAACAAATGGCTGAAGCGTGGTTAAATTGGGGGAAACAAGAAGGTTACATCGTCTAAACCGCAGATGGGAAGAGCAATACATTTAGAGTTACGCTACCCTAACCTAGCACTTACTGAATACACCGTAACTAGTCCAAAATCTCAAGAATATAACTGTTTTGCATGGGCAGCAGGAGATCAAGAGCGTTGGTGGCAACCCACACCCGAAGATGAATTCTTTTGGATTGAAGGTGTGCCGATGGAGGAGACTTTATTAGCATACATAAAGGCTTATCAAACTTTAGGTTACGAACTTTGTAATGATGAGACACTGGAAATAGGCTATGAAAAGATAGCTCTGTACGTTAACGATGAGGGGATTCCCGTTCATGCAGCAAGACAGTTGACATCTGGGATGTGGACTAGTAAGCTCGGCGCACTTGAAGATATTGAACATGAGTTAGAAGGTCTAACTGGTGAACGGTATGGCAATGTTGGACAAGTTTTAAGAAGGAGCAATCAAGCTACAATATAAGCTTAGTGATATTCCTAAGGCAGTAAAAACAGCATATCTTTATGCATTATTTTTACAGACTGAGAAACCCTACAACGGCAAACTATGGATTATCAAAAGTTTTTGGCAGGACTTCCCGAACTTTATAGTGACTGGGGCAAAGAGTCTGTCCAAACTCGATCGACCCATTTTCAGCAGGCACTCACCCAAATTAAGGGGATGACCACTGCTAACGTCATGCAGTTGCTCAACTGGGCAGTGGCATGTATGGAAGATCATGAGATTTATTGCGAGGTTGGTACATATCGTGGCTCAACTTTAATTGGCGCAATGCTTAACCAGTCAGGACGGATCGCCTATGCCGTTGATAACTTCTCGGAGTTTGATGCTAAGGGTGAGAATCTGGCACAACTAGAGACAAATCTCGCGACATTTAATCTCCAACATCAGGTAGTCTTTCATAATCAAGATTTTGAGGAATTTCTCCAAGACTGTAACCAAAAAGTCGGAGTCTATTTCTACGATGGCGCACATGACTATCGATCTCAACTGATGGGATTGCTGTTAGCTCGACCTTTGCTAGCAGATGGCGCGGTGATTGTGATTGACGATAGTAATTCCCCCACGGTAAAACAAGGGATTTGGGATTTTATCGCCGCTCATCCCAACTGCGAACCTCTATTAGAACTCACTACCCCGATCGCCAGACATCCTAGCTTTTGGAATGGGATTCAGGTACTTGGCTGGAATATAAGTGAAACAGATCGATCGAATCGCAAG
>JARCMB010000271.1 GCA_030248825.1 Pseudanabaenaceae cyanobacterium MP8IB2.15
ACTCAGTAAAGCTTCGAGGCTGTTTAATTGCTGCTGTTGGGCGATTAATTGCTGGTTCGATCGAGTCAGATCGGCTTCAAGTTTCTGCTGCTGCTGTTGCTGCCATCCCAATTGCTGCAACCAAGTTTGACGCTGTTGTTGCTTTTGTTCTAAAGCTTGCAACTGCTCTTTAGATTGGATTTCATCTGTCTGTAAATGGGACAATTCTTGATTTAGTCGGGCTAATGTCGGTTCGATCGACTCCCCATCCAAAATTTGCTGCTTCATGCTGACGAGGGTATTTGCCAACACCGTAATTTCAGCTTTACAGTCACGCACGATGTCCTTGGCTTTTTCAGTCAGATCGTCATACTGATTGAGATTGAGCAGATCGGCTAACACTTGCTTTCGATCGCTCGGACGTTTGAGCATGAACTCATCGGCTCGCCCTTGCCGCAGATATGCCGAATTTATGAATGTGTCATAGTCCATTTTAAGGTGTGCCAAAATCACCTGCTGGGTGGCACGTAAACCTCGTTCAGTTAGCGATCGAAACTGCTCTTCATGCAAAATTTGAAACTCTAGCGATCCTGCACTTCCTTTTGGGCGAGTCCGAATCACCCGATAAGTTTCTGTATGGGCCGTAAAAATAAAATCAACTTGAGCTTCTTTGGCTCCGACGTGAATAAGATCGTCTTCAGTTTCGGCTCGACTCTGTCCCCAAATTGCCCATGTAATTGCTTCTAATAATGAAGACTTCCCCGCACCATTCGCGCCACAGATACACGCAGTCTGCAATCCAGCAAACGAGAGCGTGAGTTGCTGATAGCTCAGGAAATTTTTTAAACTTAATTTCTGAGGAATCATTTCAATTTGTAACTTAGAGGTGATACTAATAGGATATAGTGCATTTCATATTTATAATGCTATTAAGGAAAACTCGGTAAATCTAAGGTTTGAAGTTAGAAATTCTGAGTTTTGAATTACCTGACTCATACTTTTAAACTTAGTTCTTAGGATTACCTAATTTCCTGACCTAGTGATTGAATCGCCAGCGCAACTAAATTATGGAACTTTGGGAGCAAGTCAGTCGCCAGAGGGTGCAATACATCATCGAAAGCTATCAACTAGATGGCGAAGAATTTGATGACTTTAGTGACTATTTAGAAGATCTGCTGCTTGCTTATCCGCCACCACAAATTGAGCTAGCAATAGTTGAAACCATTGTCGCTAGCTGGTTGCAAATTCCTTTGGTCAAGGGCATGGCTTTTATTCATCGCACTCACGATCGACTCAAGTCTTGGGAAAATCCCGCTTCGATCGACTCAAAAATCACCCCCACGCAGTTCCGTCAAATTACTGGACTAGATCCAACACCTGTGTTTGGCGATCGACAAATCTCGATCTCGCTTCATAAAAGCAGTAATATTTTGACTGGTTGATTTCCTTGTAGCTTTACCAAGACAACTTACTTTTAGGCACATCCCATGAATCCCTATCAAAACACCATGTCTAAGCTCAGCCAACTCCCTAAACCTCTACTGAAAGAAGTAAATAAATTCATTGACGCACTATTGCTCAAAGAAAGTACAGCCCAAAAAGCCATTTCTTCTCTACAACAAACCGACAATTTATCCATAGTTCCTGAGCTAGATACTTATCCATTAATGCAACTAGCAGAAACAGGTTTTACAGAATGGAACGATCCTGAAGAGGAAATTTACAACGATGTTGCCTAGAATTAACGAAATTCGCCTAGTTAAATTTCCCTTTAGCGATTTAACCTCTACCAAACTACGCTGTAGCGCAAAAACAAGAGCTAAAGCGAAAAGAAGTTAATTAATATGCCAGGAACCAGACTTGAACTGGTGACACGCGGATTTTCAGTCCACTGCTCTACCAACTGAGCTATCCCGGCGAACTTTTGTGCTTTATGAATATAGCACTGGTTAGCAAATCTCATCAAGTCAAATCTTGGAATGTTTTGGCTTGTCGTGTTAACTTTAGTGAAGATTGTTAGGCAGGAAGCGCGAAAGGCTTATGACAGTAACCGCCAAGATTGGCATCATCGGTGGCAGTGGGCTTTATAACATGGCTGCTCTGACCGATATTGAAGAAATCAAGATCGAAACACCATTTGGTAGCCCGTCTGATGTCGCGATCGTGGGGAATCTGGCAGGGACACCTGTAGCTTTTTTAGCAAGACACGGTCGATCGCATCATTTGCTACCTACCGAAGTACCATATCGTGCCAATATTTATGCGATGAAAAGCTTGGGCGTAGAGTACTTGATCTCTGCCTCAGCCGTTGGTTCGCTCCAAGCATCTGCCAGACCACTGGACATGGTGATTCCCGATCAGTTTATCGATCGAACTAAGCACAGAGTTTCGACCTTTTTTGGGGATGGCTTAGTTGCTCACATTGCCTTTGCCGATCCAATTTGTAAAGCTCTGGCGCATGAGTTGTCGATCGCTGCTGAAAGTGTCGATCTAGGTGAAGCGAAAGTACATCGTGGTGGAACTTACATCTGTATGGAGGGGCCAGCCTTTTCGACCAAAGCTGAATCGAATCTCTATCGCAGTTGGGATGCGATCGTGATTGGCATGACTAACCTGACGGAAGCGAAGTTAGCGAGGGAAGCCGAAATCGCCTATGCCACGCTAGCTCTGGTCACCGACTATGACTGCTGGCATCCAGACCACGACAGCGTTACGGTCAGTATGGTGATCGACAACCTCAAACGTAATGCGATCGATGCCCAGAAGGTGATCCAAGCAACTGTAGAGCGTATCGCCGCGCATCCACCTGTTTCCGAAGCCCACTCAGCTCTGCAATACTCGATCCTCACCGATTTGAGTAAAGTGTCACCCACAACTCTAAAACGACTAGGCTTATTGATCGAGAAATACTTGTAATCAGTTCGTAATTAGTAGCCCGAAAACTCCGTTCACTCAAAAAATACTTACTACTCAAATGACAATTCTCACGCCGAATCCTAGTTACAGTGTCACGATCAGATTACAGTTGCCAAATCGCGCTGGCATGTTGGCTTCTGTCGTTACGGCGATCGCAGAGGCGGGTGGCAATTTGGGTCGAATTGATTTGATCGAACAGACCCTGAAGGTTTCGGTTCGAGAAATTACGGTCAATGCTTACAGCAGCGAACACGCCGAGGAATTAGTCCAAGTCGTTAAGGCCCTAGATGAGATTCGGTTTATCGATGTCCACGATCGAACATTCGATCTGCATCGTGGCGGCAAAATCAGTATTCAGTCAAAAATTACGCCGAAAAACCAAGACGATCTAGCAATGGTCTACACGCCAGGTGTGGGAAGGGTTTGTACCGCGATCGCCCAAGATAAGACCAAAGTGCATCAGCTCACGATTAAAAGCAACATGATTGCGATTATTACGGATGGCAGTGCTGTATTGGGCTTGGGCAATATCGGGCCAGAGGCAGCCTTACCAGTGATGGAGGGCAAAGCTATGTTGTTTAAGGAATTTGCGGGATTGGATGCCTTCCCAATCTGTCTTGATACGCAAGATGTGGAAGAAATCGTGCAGACAATCAAACATATCGCGCCTGTGTTCGGTGGGATTAACCTAGAAGATATCAGTGCGCCTCGATGCTTTGAAATCGAAACCAGACTTCAGGCTGAGCTTGACATTCCTGTGTTTCATGACGACCAACATGGTACGGCAATCGTGACTTTAGCCGCGACGATCAACGCGCTCAAGATCGTGAAAAAGCAGATCGGCAAAATTCGGATTGTGATGAATGGTGCAGGTGCGGCGGGTGTGGCAGTAGCGCGTCTATTACGTCAAGCTGGTGCAGAGCAAATCTTGATGTGTGACTCGCGTGGCATTATCAGTAAGGATCGCCCAGATTTAACCACCGAAAAAATGGAATTTGCTAGCCCAGAATCTGGGTCACTTGCGGATGCGCTTAAGGGAGCCGATATGTTTGTGGGATTGAGTGTTGCGAATGCGCTTACGCCCGAAATGGTGAGGTCAATGGCAAGCGATCGAATTGTGTTTGCAATGGCGAATCCGATTCCTGAAATCCAGCCCGAACTAGTCGAACATGATGTCGCGGTGATGGCAACAGGACGCAGTGACTACGCTAACCAAATTAATAATGTGCTGGCATTTCCAGGAATTTTGCGCGGTGCGGTTGATTGCCGCGTCCCCCGTATTACCACCGAAATGCATTTAGAAGCAGCTAAAGCGATCGCCGCTCTAGTCAGTCCCACCGAGCTAGCCCCAGACTTCATCATGCCTTCAGTATTCGATCCGCGTGTTGCCAGTGCCGTGTCTGCCGCCGTCAAGCAAGCTGCCCGCCAAGAAGGATTAGCTGCTGAGTAGAAACTACTTTTCTTCTCTTCGATCGAAACTTAGGTGAATTACTTCGCTAATCTTGGCGGGTAACGACGGCTTCAATGTAAGCCATGCGCTTGACAACATCCACCGATGCGATCGCCCAACGCAGTGGTTCTCCCTGTTCTGCTAGCAATAACTCAATTCGATCGGCAAGATTTACAGATGACTCTAGCTCGATCTCGACTGTGATGAAATGTGTCGTCATAGTGGTGGCTCGATCGCCAAGATTTATATTCTCAGTTTAACGCTGTAATAGTGACTCTCGATATTGTGGCTGATTAAATCGAAGCTATATAAAATCGCAATGAACCCGATGTAGACATTGGTGTAAATACTTGTTAGGTTTAGACTTTAGTACATAATTAATCAAAAAATCATGACATACACACTCGAAAATGCCCGTAACATATTCTCTGGCACTCTGATTGCCAATGCTGTGGTCGATACGACAGATGCATTCAATAAGCTCAGTATCGATGACCAACTGGCTCTGCTCTGGTTTGCCTACACCGAAATGGGGATCACAATTACACCAGCCGCGCCTGGAGTGGCAAGTATGGCATTAGCCGAGCCTTTGCTAAATGAAATCAAGAACATGTTCCCCCCCGCACAGTCACAAGCGATGTTCGATCTCGCCAGTAATGCCGACACCCCAATTGGGCGCTCCTATTCGAGTTTTCGGGTTAATACCAAATTGGGTTTCTGGTTTGAGCTAGGACAACTGATGAAACAAGGATTAGTCGCACCAATCCCTGTCGGCTACCAAATGGGTGTTGATGCCGTTGCAGTGCTGGAAACAATCAAAAGACTCGATCAAGGTCAGCAAATCACGGTTCTCCGCAATACTGTCGTTAACATGGGCTTCGACCGATCGGTCAGTGAAGACTATGCCAAGCGTGAAGCTCCTAAAAGTACACCAAAATCTCTGTCTGAGCGGGTGCAAACCAAAATCGAGGGTGTGACGAACTATACCGTCCTCAGCTACATCGACTTCATGAATGCCTATGATTTCACCCCCGCGTCAAATCTATTTGCGGAAAAAGGGGCTTTGCAACCTCCATTTCAAAAGCCAATTGTGG
Organism: Pseudanabaenaceae cyanobacterium MP8IB2.15; assembly: GCA_030248825.1. Lineage (GTDB taxonomy): Bacteria > Cyanobacteriota > Cyanobacteriia > Pseudanabaenales > Pseudanabaenaceae > JARCMB01. Next base: position 5,440 of record JARCMB010000271.1, read on the forward strand.
GGCAGCAAGGCATTCTCACCTATATGCGGGAAGAATGTGTCGGACTCAAGATGCTCCCAGAACGTGGTGTCTCGGAATCGATCGAAGACGGCTATACCCAAGTTAAAGTCACAGGTACAGTCCAAACCCCTTGGTTCGGGGCAAGCGTTGGCATGAATATTTCCTGGCGGTTTCTGCTAGATCCTCAGGGCAAAATCTTCTTTGTGGCGATCGATTTGCTGGCTTCTCCCAAAGAGCTACTAAACCTTACTAGCTCAATGTCGAACTAATCAAACCCCTCACCCCTAGCCCCTCTCCCATAGGGAGAGGGGAATAAGACCCTAACTAGCTTTTGACTCTGACATCCTGCTTGGTTGCTTTTGTTTGAGGCGATAACCCAAACCATAGACTGTTTCGATCATGTCTTCAGGTGCACCTACCATCTTCAGCTTTTGCCTGAGACTTTTGACGTGCATTTTCACGGTTTCCTCACCAGGTGGTTCGCCGAAATTCCATAACCTTTCAATTAATGCACTACGGCTAAATACCCGCAACCCATTACGGAGAAATAGTTCTAGTAAGCCATATTCTTTGGGAGTCAAGTGAATCGGCTGACCACCATAAGTCACTTGGCAGGTGTTGGGATTTAGACATAGCATTCCCCACTCCAGAACTGGTGGTAGTGTAACGCTTCCACGTCGCACAAGGGCGCGCATCCGAGCCTCTAGTTCTGGTAAGTCAAAGGGCTTAACCATATAGTCATCTGCGCCTGCGTCTAATCCCCTAACTTTATCGTCTAGAGTATTTCTGGCAGTAAGCATAAGGACGGGAGTGTTATGTCCCTCTCGACGTAAGCGTTGACACAGATCGAGACCATCGATTTTCGGTAGCCCTACGTCTAAAACAATCAGGTCAAAGTCGTAAGATTCAACAAAGTCTAGCCCTGTTTGTCCGTCTCTGGCGACATCGACAACATGATGTTGATCGATTAGAGCTTCCGCCAAAATTTCCGCAATGTCTAGATCGTCTTCTACGATTAAAACTTTCATGGGGGTACACACATGGGGGGATGTCACTGATTTAAGTATGCCTGATCTGAGTAATTAATTTCGTGCACAATTATGCACGATTTCGTTTGAAATTTAACCGATTAGGCAAGATAAGTGGTCAATATATTTTAACTATTTCGATCGACTACATTTGTTAATTACAAACGATCGACCCATGCATTAATCCAATTAAGGGTTTGGCTGACTAGTTCTGGCGTGGCAGCTTCGCAGTATAGGCGTAATACTGGTTCAGTGCCACTAAAGCGGATCAGCAACCAGCTTGAATCTTCTAAACAAAATTTAAACCCATCAATCTGATTTAGTTCTATAACTTTTCTGCTCGCGATCGACTGGAAAGGATTGGTTTTGAGTTCGTGCAGAACTTTGGCTTTTGCCGCCAAGTTGGGGAGATGCCGATCGATTCGATCGTAGTAAGAACTATAGCCAGTTTGGTGTTGTAAATCATGATAAAGATCGCTTAGATCCTTGCCTGACTTCACGATCGACTCAAGTAGATATAAGGCTGATAGGAGCGCATCACGTTCTGGGATATGCGTGCCATAGCCAATCCCGCCTGATTCTTCGCCACCGAGTAAAGCCGATCGATCGACCGATAACATGCGCTCAGCAATGTACTTATAGCCAATTGGGGTTTCATAAACAGGCAGGTGATGCAGTGCCGCAACTTTGGGGATTAGATCTAAGCCACTGATCGTTTTAATTACCTCGCCTGTAAAGCCGCGACGTTTTGCCAAGTGGTCGATCAAAATTGGGATTAACATTTGGGAACTGAGAAAATTCGCCGCTCGATCGACAGCAGCAATTCGATCGCCGTCGCCGTCAAACACAAAACCGACCGAGAGCAGATCGGGATTACCAGCGTGAAAATGACGCATTTGCCCAAATAGATCTGACAGATTTTTTGGTAAAGGCTCTGGGGCGACACCCCCAAACAGTGGATCGGATGCGCTATGCAGTTCGGTAATTTTGTCTAGCGGTAAATCCAGCACCTGCGCCAAACCACTTGCCGCCGCACCGTACATCACATCAGCAAACAAAGCGAGATTGCCCGACAAAATCATTTGTCGAATTGCTTTATAGTCAACCTTAGAGCGCAAGATCTGGCAGTAGCTTGCCCAAGGATCGAATTTGGTGATTTTGCCGATCGATACTGCTTCGATCGATTCTCCCCGTTCCAATAGAGCCTCAACTTCTTGCGTGAGTTCAGGTGACACAGATCCACCAAATGCTCCTTTGATTTTGAGTCCAGAGTAAGCAGCAGGATTATGGCTGGCAGTAATGACTAAAGCACCGAGAGCATTGTGGTCATAAGCTGCCCAACTAAACGCAGGTGTGGGCGCAAAACACTCAGATAACAACACATCAAACCCAGCGTTTGCTACTGCCTCGGCTGTGCGTTGGGCAAATTCGGGTGAGAGAAACCTTCGATCGAATCCCACTACGATCGTTTTGCTGCCCGCAGCCCTGCAATCGGGCTGACCAAAATGAGTTTGCAATACTTGAGCCGCTACAGGTGCAACTAACGCAAGTCGTGCAAATGTAAAATCATCGGCAATCACTCCCCGCCAGCCATCTGTACCAAAGCGAATGGGCGGTTGATTGACTGAATTAGTTGGCATAAGTGACTTAGAAGTTAATGAGATTTTGCGATTGTAAATAAATATAGATTACCAAGAAATTGGGTCTAAAGCCCCGCCGTTCTAGGGTGGCTTTTTCTTCGCATCCTGCAATACTCATAGCCAACCTCTCAGGGCAAGGAACGCAGAAACTCTCGCACGATATCCGTTTTTGTTCGTTTTGTTTTCT
>JARCMB010000272.1 GCA_030248825.1 Pseudanabaenaceae cyanobacterium MP8IB2.15
GACGAGAAAATCGATCGCAATTTACTACTATTCCAATGGTAGATCGATCGAAGAAGTTAATACCGAAGTCTCCAATCTGCCTCATACGACTTTATTTCGCGATCGACCCAACGAAAAGCAAACTCTCCTGCCTAAAATATTGATCAAAAATGCGATCAGAAAGTTTATTCCACCGATCTTAATTGACCTAAAGGAGTACATTAGACGGCAGCTTTTTCAGTCCTGATCGATTGATCGATCAAACTCGCTGAAAAGTTGGTATAGTTCTAGGCGATCCCTAATTTGGATACTTGCCAATGTTGGTCTACGACAAAATCAAGCAGGCTTACCACAAAGTCAAAACCACAGCCAAAACTATCGTCAAATCTAGTGAGACAAATCGATCAACTGCTCCACTAGATTTTTTTCATGCTGATTACTATCTGCGCCATAACCAACGACGGCAGGAGCATCTCGCGACTTTGGGCTTAGATCTAGTCAACAAGACTGTATTGGAAGTTGGGGCTGGTATCGGTGACCATTCAAGTTTTTTCTTCGATCGAAACTGCAATGTCTTGATTACAGAAGCAAGGCAAGAAAACTTAGACATCATCAAAACTCGATATCCTCAAGCTCAGATCGCAAATCTCGATCTCGATGATCCGAAACTAGAATTACATCCGCTTGAGATTGTCTACTGTTACGGACTGCTCTATCACCTTAATAATCCTGCAAGGGCGATCGAATATATGGCAGGGGCTTGTAAGGATCTGCTCTTATTGGAAACCTGTGTCTCATTTGGTAATGAATCTCGAATTAATCTCTGTTCAGAACTCGTCATCGATCCAACTCAAGCTGTTTCTGGGACTGGATGTCGTCCCACCAGAGTATGGATATTTGAGCAACTCAAGCAGTATTTTGAATTTGTCTATATGCGCGTTACTCAGCCATATCACGATCAATTCCCGATCGATTGGCAACCCCCACCCGAAGCGGACAAATTAACCCGTTCTATTTTTATCGCCTCCCGACAGCGATTAGACAATTCGCTTTTGTTGGCAGAGGTTCCAATGCAACAAAGACGTGGCTGAATCTAGCTGAGAGAGATTAAATTGGTGAGAGGAATTAGCTTTGGGATGTCTATCGAGCCAAATGGGAAGCATGATTACAAGACTAAGAAGAAGACTGCGAAAAAGTTCAAAACTCCGACCAGGCTTGCAGGTTTTGAACTGTAGGTCGATACAATTTTTGCTGGGTTTTGAGAAAAAAGGTGAGATCGTGACTGATTATCTCAATGAAATTGAGCTTGAGTATGATTATCTATCCGATATCGGCAGTCAGATCTATTTTGAAGGAACCTTTGAAGATGATGAAATTGACTTCTTTCAAAAGATCCTTGTAAGCGATCACAAACCGATTATTTTTGATGTTGGGGCAAATATTGGGATACATACGATTAAGTGGTTAAAACAGAACCCTAAGGCGATCTCATATGCCTTTGAACCTTCGTCCGAGACAAGAGCGATGCTAGAGCGTAATATCGCTAGGAATCATCTGACTGAGAGAGTAAAGATTTTAAAGCAAGCGGTTTCCGATCGAGAGGGAGTAGCAGATTTTTTTGAATGTGAGGATAATGCTTTTAGTTCGCTCAAAGATACTCAACGCAAGCAAGCGATTCGATCGATCTCTGTCCCAGTCACAACGATTGATCAGTTTGTCGAGACAAATCATATTACCAAAATATCTTTACTTAAAATCGATGTTGAAGGATTTGAGACAGAGGTAATTGCTGGAGCTTTAGAGACTCTCAAGCATCTCAAGCCAGATTTATTTGTGGAGATATATGGAGGCAGTAACTCTAATCCAGATCCAGAAGCTACGATCTCGCTGATTTGCGATCAAGGATATCAGTCATTTGTTTTAGTCGATGGTAATATCATCCCTTACCAAAAGCATTCAGACTCTCACTACAATTACTATTTCACATACAAAGATATAAATAAAGATATAGGCAAATATCTAGATTCAGATCCCAGTAGAGACAGGAAGCAAAATCATGATTAAATCTATCATTCAGGGATTTCTCCGCCGACTTAATATCCAGGTATATACTGTTTCAGGGGTGGAACGGCTCAAAGAATTCCAAGAAGAGCAAAAACGGATCAAGACATTATGGTTGCAGCACATGCAAATCAGGACGATCATCGATATTGGTGCTAATACTGGGCAATTTGCGTCGCACATCCATGAAATTATCCCAAATGCTATGCTTTATGCGTTCGAGCCTCTACAAGACTGCTATGAAGAGTTGGTGATTAACCTGACAGGTGTAATGCAATTTAAAGCTTTTAACCTCGCCTTAGGCAATGAGAGTGGCACTACGGAAATACATCGCAGTGAATATTCTTTGTCCTCATCTCTGTTACCAATGGCGGAGTTGCATAAAGAATCTTTCCCCTTTACTAGGAATGAAACGATTCAGGTGATCCAAGTTGCTAAGCTCGATGAAATTGCCCATGAGATGGAACTCCAAAAGCCTCTCATGATCAAAATTGATGTGCAAGGATTTGAAGATAAAGTAATTGCGGGAGGATTGCAGACAATTACTCAAGCAGATATTATTATTATCGAAATGTCGATCGAGCCACTATATGAAGGACAATCTCTTTTTTATGATATTTACAAGACTCTTATAGAGCAAGGATTTCAATATCGTGGCAACTACGATCAATTATGCAATCCCAATGATGGCAGAGTTCTCCAAGTTGACGGCATTTTTGTCAAACCCTGAGCATCCTTAAAAAATGAGATATCAGTAAATATTCTTAAGCTCATGCTAACTAGAAATCCTCCTTTAATTCTCAGTGATTTACCCCTACCGCCACCAGGGCGAACTGGATATCCTTGGACTGAGACAAGTCAGTTACCACCTGAATCTTTGCCTCATATCCCGCACATTGCGATCGTGACTCCTAGCTACAATCAGGGACAATTTATTGAAGAAACCATTCGTTCGGTTTTACTGCAAGGTTATCCCAATTTAGAATACATAGTGATTGATGGCGGCAGTACCGATAATTCGATCGACATTATCCAAAAATACGCTAAATTTTTAACTTATTGGGTTAGCGAACCCGATCGTGGTCAAAGTGATGCGATTAATAAAGGATTTGCTCGATCGACTGGTGAGATCATGGGATGGTTAAATAGTGACGATTACTTAGCCCCGTCAGCTTTATTTAAACTGGCATCCTACTATCAGCCTGGTTTGCATTGGTGGAATGGGAATGCGCTCAACCTTGAGCCTGACAATAGTTTACACAGCTATCCTCAGCTTAAACACCAGATTTCTCAAAATCATATTCTCCATGCCAGAATAATTATTACCCAAGTTTCGACTTTCTGGACACGCGAATTATGGGATAAGGTTGGATCTGCTGTGAGTGACATCTATTTGGCAATGGATTACGATCTCTGGCTTCGTTTCTCATACTATACGGCGGCAACTGTGTTACCCGATACTTTAGCAGTTTATCGAACTCATGCCGATGCCAAAACAGGTGGTGCAGACGGACAATTATCTTACGCGCAGGAATGTGATACTTTAAGGCGAGTAGAATACGATCGATTGGGATTAAATATCTTGACAAGATCGGTATTAATTAACTTCTGGGCGCGCTCGTTGCTTGCTGAGCTTTATCATGATTGGCGGAGCTGGTTTGGTAGACGTAAGATTCCATATGTTTAATTAGATAGTTTAACTAGACAAATGATCTAAACAAGTGAGATGAGGTAAGTCATGGCTTTAGTAAAACGGATCGGCAACTCACTATCATTTCGGGGGCGAGGATTTCTCAGATCTTTACTGAATATGAGAACAGGGCGAGTTCGCGATCGAGCTATGCCTCTACTCCGTTCGATCCAACTCAAAACTTCGGCAGACTTTCCGTTTACGCTTGCCACTTTGGTGGGCAAGAAGCAATTACCCGATCTACTATTTGCCCTGGTAAGTTACGAACGCGCTGTTGGAAGTATTGGTAATCTCACTGTGCTATCCGATGGATCGCTCGATCGACAAGATGCTGAGTTCTTATCCAAATGGCACGATCGATGTCAAGTGTTTCTAGATTTCCCATCTTTTTGTGACTACCATCACTACAAACCACATCCCACCTTAAGCCAGTTTTACAAGGCTCACTATCTCGCCCCCAAGGTAATTATTCTTGATGCCGTCCAGTCCGTGACTAACTGTCTTCTGATCGATTCGGATGTCGTGTTTTTTCAGAATCCTCTAACTACGCTACTGCATTGTGTAGAAGCTCATGAATGCACCTGCTTGGAAGACGAAGTTGAAAGCTTCGATCGTAACGTGATTGAGTTCGCCCAAACAAATAGTATTGCGCCAATCGGCAAGATCAATACAGGACTGGTATATGCACCTCAAGGTAGTCTAAATGGCTTGGATTGGGGCAAGATAATTTCGGCAAAATCTCTGGCAAATCCTCACGTATTTACCGAACAAACTTCGATCGCTGTAGCATTAGAAACTGTGGGATATCGGTTTTTTCCCAAAGCAGAATTTGTTGTGGCTCTGAGAGGAGCAGCTTTCCCTTACGGTGACTACAAACCATTCCATGATATTCAGCAACCCTATGAGAGCTTAGTCTGCCGACACTTTGTCACTCCAATTCGATATCTTATGTGGCTCAAAGCCTTTCCAAAATTAAAGGCATCATTAATGTCAATGAGTAACTAATCGCTATGCCATTATGATTTTCCTCTTTTCGGATGTTCTATTTCGGGCAGGTGGGATTGAGACTTATCTCCATGCTCTTGCTTTGCATCTACATAGTCGAAATATACCAGTGCGTGTGGTGGTGGCTGAACTGGAGCATTGCCCGTTAGTCGATGAACTTGTAGACAAGGGGATCGGGGTTTATCGTCAAATGCGGCTGCCTGGCGATCGAATCTTACTTCGACAGCACATTATGCTGACTTGGCTAGGAACGCAACTTAAACCAGGGGATTGGGTATTTTGTGTGCGCCAACCAATGCCTGAACTGTATTTGAGAACGGTACGACTGGTTCACAGCCGAAGGGCGAAGATTGCCGCGAGTTGGATGTTTGCGCCAGAGTTTTTACCACCCATACCACCCTATGGACAAAAGTTTTGTCAAGCAGTCGCAAACACAGATGCCGTGATCTCAGTGTCGCACTGCACAGCCGATCAGTTTCAACAAGTTTACGGTTATAAAGGTAAAGTCCAAGTCCTGCATTACCATAACCTTTTATTATTCTCAGAACCTGTGCCTCTGCCGCCGCCGCCCTGGAAGATCGGTTTCATGGGACGCTTAAACATCAAGCAAAAAAATCTTGATATGCTACTGGAAGTGATGGCAACGGTTTTACAGACGCAGCCAGAGGTCGAACTACATTTGTACGGCGGTGGTCAGGATCAGCCTCGGTTAGAGCTACTCGCCCGTAATCTCAATATTCAGGATCGGATAATTTTTCATGGTAGTTACGATCACCGTCAAGATTTACCGCAGATCATGGCTAACTGTCATTTTTTCGTCTATGCCTCGTGGTTTGAAGGTGGACCATGCTTTACGTTGCTGGAGTTGATGCAGGCCGGGCGATTTTGTGTGGCTTCGATGGTGGGCGGCATTCCCGATTTGTATGAAGGCTATCCTGAAGTTGGATTATTAGTCACGCCAGGAGATCGATCGGAGCTAACTCAGGGCATATTAACTGCATTAGCAGATCTAGCAAAAGGAGAAATTAATGCCCAAAAAATTCGCGATCGATACTTTGATGGATTTGATACTGAATCTGTCGATCGAGTTTGGAACTCGATTTTTGCCGACACCTCAGCTTAACGACCTGAATTTGTGCAAGAATTGCTACAAGAATGATGCGGAGTGATATGAAAACCGATCCATTTACGATCAAGAGATACGCCAAATGGCATCCGATCCGACTAGCTTTTACTGCTAAGGCAAGGCTGATTGAGCAAGAAGCAAAATGGAACTTTGAAAAATATGCTTTGCCGATTGAGGCTAAGCAAGATCTTCCTCCTGCGCAAGATGCCGACTGGTCTAATACTGCGGCTACAGCCACGCAACTCCAGCATTTGCTCTATGCCTTATCCTTTACAGAACATCTCATCGATACGGTAGCTGTAGAGGTGGGATGCTATCGCGGCGTGGTTAAGGGTTATGCC
>JARCMB010000273.1 GCA_030248825.1 Pseudanabaenaceae cyanobacterium MP8IB2.15
GACGAGAAAATCGATCGCAATTTACTACTATTCCAATGGTAGATCGATCGAAGAAGTTAATACCGAAGTCTCCAATCTGCCTCATACGACTTTATTTCGAGATCGACCCAACGAAAAGCAAACTCTCCTGCCTAAAATATCGATCAAAAATGCGATCAGAAAGTTTATTCCACCGATCTTAATTGACCTAAAGGAGTACATTAGACGGCAGCTTTTTTAGTCCTGATCGATCGACCACCAAAAACTTGGTATAGTTCTATTTCCTATCCTGTATATGTTTTGTTGTTTTTGCTAGCCTGCACGAGTTCGAGTCAATCGACACCAAAGTCTTAGGCATTTCGGTTGACATCGTATTGCTGCATAATTGATGATTCATAGAGCAGTACAATCTAACTAAAGAAATGTAGGTTCCGCAGTGTTAAATGAAGCTGATTATAATCCTACCGAAGAGGCTCTCTACAGCCACCTCGAAAAGCTTGAAAATATCTATGACATGGTATTCACGCTCAGCCATGCTGATACGATCGAGGAAATCTGCACCATTGCCATAGAACGCATCCAATCTACTCTTAGATCCGATCGAGCTTCTTTGATGCTGCTTGATGCAGATGAAAATTTTCAATTTAGCCAATCTAGAGGACTAAGTGATGAGTATAAGCAAGCTGTCATAGGATGCTTGTTAGTCTTGACATCTGAGCTTAAATCGAAGGCATTAATATTTGACTCCACAACTGAACAACACTCTGAATTTGAACCATTAAAACAACTGATGCGAAATGAAGGTATTAACACATTAGCTGCCTTCCCATTGCTATACAAGAGAGAAGTTTTAGGTCGGTTAACGATTTACTTTGATGCCGATCGTCAATTCAGCGACGAAGAACTTCAGTTAGCCAAGACGATCGCTACCTATGTGGCAATGGCACTCAGCCGTAAGCAAACCGAAGCAGCACTCAAGCAAAGTGAGCAAAAATTTAGAACGCTTGTTTCTAATATCCCAGGTGCAGTCTATCGCACGATCGAGAAGGATTGGACAGTTGGATTTGTCAGTGATGGGATTGAGTTGATTACTGGTTACCCCGCATCAGACTTTATCCATAATCACGTCCGCAGTCTGATTGGATTGATTCATCCTGATGACTTATTCGCGATCCAACAAACTGTCGATCGAGTTATTGCTGACCGAGTAGATACAGTATTCACGCATGAATATCGGATCGTGGCGGCTGATGGTTCGACTAAGTGGATCTTCGATCGAGGGCAGAGTGTATTTGATGAATCTGGCAATTATCTACATGATGATGGCATTTTATTTGATATTAGCGATCGAAAGCGAGCCGAGGCGGATCTGCAAGTTTCGCTTAAAGAGAAAGAACTCCTACTAAAAGAGCTACACCATCGCGTTAAGAATAATCTCCAGATTATTTCTAGTATATTTTCACTGCAATCACAGCATGTCGATAATCCAGAGATTCGATCGATCCTAAGGGAAAGCCAGAATCGAATTAGTTCGATCGCCTTAATCCATGAAAAGCTCTACCAGTCAGACACAATCGCCAATCTCAACTTAGCTGAATACATCGAAACTCTGGCGATCAATTTATTTACTTCTTATGGAATTAGCTCCAAGGATATTCGTCTTAATCTCAATGTCTGTGATGTATATTTGAATATAGATACAGCGATTCCTTGTGGATTAATAATTAATGAATTAGTCTCCAACTGTTTAAAACATGCTTTTCTCGATCGAGCATCAGGTGAAGTTAGCATTACTTTGTCTGTGTTATCAGAAGGAGTATTAAATTTAAAGGTTCATGACAATGGAATCGGCATCCCTGAAAACTTGGACATTAAAAAAGTTAGCTCTTTAGGTTTATCTTTAGTTGATGCTTTAGTTTTTCAGATCAAAGGTGAATTATCGATGTCTAATCAAAATGGGGCTGTATTTCAAATTATTTTCCCTGCCAAATAGCTAGAAAGATTCCAGAATTTAAGCTAAAATCTAGAGGCTAGAAGGGTTGAAGTAGCATCAAAGCTATCTAAGCTTTCGTCTATTTTTTATCTACATCAAGTAATTTAGACTTATCTTTAAACTTGTCTTTGACTATAAGCTTGTGACCATTAATACTTAATTATTCACCCCCTCCAGAAAAATGCCAGAAGTCAAGATTCTAATTACAGAAGATGAGTCGATCGTGGCTAGAGATCTTGCAAGTCGTCTGCAAAAAATGGGTTATGTCATTACTGAAGTTGTTGACTCAGGTAAATCTGCGATCGAATCTGTACTTCGGCATCAACCCGATCTGATCTTAATGGATATCATGCTGCAAGGCGAGATCGATGGCATCGAGACTGCGGCAAAAATTCAGACGATTGCTAAGATTCCCATCGTCTATCTTACCGCCTACGCCGATCGAGAGACATTGAAACGCGCAAAAGCTACACATCCATTTGGGTATCTCCTTAAACCTTTTAAAGAGAAGGAATTACAGGTAACACTTGAAATCGCCCTGTCTAGACATCAAGCAGAAGTAGAATTCCAAAAAGCCGTTGAAGTCGAATATCAAACCCAATATCAAGCTCAAATCCAAGAAAAGCAGGCAGAGATCACTCGCAAATCTCTTTATCTATCTATGCTTTCCCATGATTTTCGCACCCCATTATCTATAGTTAAGCTTGCCGCCGAGGTTTTGCAACATCAAAGTCAAAATCTTACAGAAGAGAAAAAACAAAAACGATTTCGATCGATCCAAACTGCAGTTACAAATATGGATCAGCTACTCTCAGATGTCTTGGCAATGGAACAGACCGATGCAGCAAGTCTCAAGTTTAGCCCTGCGCGTTTAGATTTAGTTGCTTTCAGTCGCGATGTGGTCGAGACCGTCCAAAGCCTCACAAATCAAAATACCTTAATATTTACCAGTAGCTTGCCAGAAAATGCGAGGCCCTGCCTCGATGAGCAATTACTATGGCATCTGTTGAACAATCTTTTATCCAATGCGATTAAATATTCACCCCAAGGAGGAAATATCTGGCTAACTTTAAGTGGTAACGATCGAGAAATTTGTATTCAGGTCGAAGATCGAGGCATTGGGATTCCGCTTGAATACCACTCTAATCTATTCAAGCCGTTTCAACGGGCGGATAATGTAGGTAGAATTCCAGGCACAGGACTAGGTTTAGCAATTTCCAAGCAATGTGTCGATCTACATCAAGGACAGATCGCAGTTGAGAGTGAAGAAGGCAAGGGGACAAAATTCACAGTTACTCTTCCTATTCCTACCCCGATCGCTTAAAATCCAACTAACATGAAGCCAAAGCTCAGAAAAAGCCCACTTAGCATCAGTCTTCTATCGATCGCCACTATCGCGCTCAGTTTGTGGTCGATTTGGAATCGCGCTCAGTTTTTACTTTCGTTTCATCAATCTTTGCTCATAGTTGACAACCCAGACGAGTTAACGATCGACCTCGATTTGATCTCAGGGATCTCAAAACTGGGTTTGAGCTTTGTGCCACTGGCTCTGGGCATCGGACTCTGGTGGATGCTGCATTGGGCTAGAGTTCTGAGCATTTGTCTATTTGCTTCAATTATGTTGCCTAGTTGTTTCGCGGCTGTAGGATGGATTCCTGATGGGAATATGAGCGATCGAAGTAATTGGGCAATTGCGGCGATTTGTTCGATCGCCCTCCTAATTTTGCTCAATCCCAAATTGTCTAATATATTCTCTACTCGCAGATTTTGATCGTTAACTCTCTGACCCAGATTTTCGGGGTAAAGACTAAGATTTTTGCATCTTTAGACAATAAGTGATAGTTTAACTACAATCTCTCGGAGGGTTAATACTTGGCTGGACGTTTCTTATTTACATCTGAGTCCGTCACAGAGGGACATCCCGATAAAATTTGTGACCAGATCTCAGACACGATCCTAGATGCATTACTGACTGCCGACCCTGCCTCGCGGGTTGCAGCCGAAGTCGTTGTAAATACTGGATTAGTGCTGATCACGGGTGAAATCACCACAAAAGCCTATGTGAATTTTACCGAACTCGCTCGCAAAAAAATTGCCGAAATTGGGTATATCAATGCCGATAATGGCTTTGCTGCTAATAGTTGTGCGATCTTGGTGGCGATCGATGAGCAATCGCCCGACATTGCCCAGGGTGTCAATACAGCATTAGAACAACGGGAAGGCAACGCCACAGATGCCGAACTCGATGCAATCGGGGCGGGGGATCAGGGCTTGATGTTTGGCTATGCTTGCGACGAAACACCCGAACTGATGCCAATGCCGATCGCTTTAGCCCATCGGATCGCTAGACAATTGAGCGTGGTAAGAAAAAGTGGTGAATTGCCTTACTTGCGACCTGACGGTAAAACTCAAGTCACAATTGAGTATGAAGATCAAAAACCAGTCAGAATTGACACGATCTTAATTTCCACTCAGCACGATCCAAGTATTGGCGAAATCTCCGAAGAAAAAGCAATCCGCGCCATAATTCAAGCCGATCTATGGGAAAAAGTGGTCAAGCCTGCTTTTGCTGGTTGTGCGATCGTCCCAGACGACCAAACTCGCTATCTGGTCAACCCTACAGGTAAATTTGTGATCGGTGGCCCACAGGGAGACTCAGGGCTAACAGGACGCAAGATCATTGTTGATACCTATGGTGGCTATGCCCGACATGGTGGTGGGGCTTTTTCTGGCAAAGATCCAACCAAAGTCGATCGAAGTGCTGCCTATGCGGCTCGTTATGCTGCTAAAAATATCGTTGCCGCAGGGCTAGCCGCGAAATGTGAGTTGCAGATCAGTTATGCGATCGGTGTAGCACAGCCAACCAGTCTCCATGTCGATACTTTTGGTACTGGCAAAGTGTCGGATGAAGTCTTATTGGGACTAATCAAAGACAACTTTGACCTGCGCCCTGCGGCAATTATCCAGACATTTAATCTGAGATTGCTACCCAGTCTACGTGGTGGACGGTTTTACCAAGATGTCGCTGCCTATGGACACTTAGGGCGCACTGACCTAGATCTGCCTTGGGAGAAGACTGATAAAGTCGATATCCTCAAACAAGCGCTCTGATTAAATTAGGGACACACATACCGTGCCCTGCCTAAGGTTTCACAATCGGATCGTTGAGTAGGGGCAATTCATGAATTGCCCCTACTTTTGTAATTGCTCGAAAAACTTCCGACAGTCCTAGTAAAAGGCAAGATTGAGCCGCTACAGCTATATCATCTGCGCTGGCATGAGTTAGGCGGTTTCTGGTATATAAATTATTAATTCCGAAGCCCCTAAATCCCCAATTCTGGGGACTTTGATTTCAGAGCCCCCAGAATTTGGGGCAGGGGGCTGGGTAAATTCTTTAAGGGAAATCTCCTTACCACTATTGGATATGAATCGCTTTATTTTAGTTACTAACACCATAATCAACTTAGGCGCACAAGGAAAACATAACGCAAAGCCAAACTATTTCTATAAATTGCTGGTGTAATTTAGGTTAATATGACTATAATTAAACATAAGCTTTTCACCTGAGTTATGAAAATTAATGCTTTGCCTGTCAGTAATTCGATCGATGTTCGATCGAGCTATCCAGCTAATAATCTCGTAGAGGATCGTGAACTAACGCTGAGTTCAGAAGATTACAGCTTGCTGACTGACCTCTACCAACTAACAATGACAGCTTGTTATGTGGGTGAAAGTATAGAGACTCGCCGCGCCAGTTTTGAACTATTTGTGCGGCAATTACCAGAAGGATTTGGCTATTTGGTTGCCATGGGATTAGCACAGGCGATCGACTACTTGCAAAAATTACGCTTCAGCCCTGCTCAGATCGATGCACTTAAAGCCACAGGCATATTTGCAAATGCGGTCGATCGATTCTGGGACTTACTAGCTGAAACTCGGTTTACAGGAGATTTGTGGGCAGTGCCAGAAGGAACAGTAATCTTCGCCCACGAGCCGATTTTGCGAATCGAAGCTCCATTATGGCAAGCCCAACTGGTGGAAACCTATCTGCTGAATACGATCAACTATCAGACTTTAATCGCCACAAAAGCCGCACGGATCAGAGATGTCGCAGGCGATCGAATCTCACTGTTAGAATTTGGCACTCGTCGCGCTTTTAGTCCCCAAGCATCTCTATGGGCAGCTAGGGCAGCTTTAGCCGCAGGAATGGATGCGACATCGAATGTGTTCGCCGCGCTCAAACTGGGTCGCAAACCAAGTGGCACAATGGCACACGCTCTGGTGATGGCTCTGACTGCAACTGAAGGGAGTGAAGCCCAAGCTTTTACCGCATTCCATCGCTATTTTCCCGATAGCCCTCTATTAATCGATACCTTCGACACTGTAGAAGCGGCTCGAAACCTAGCAGATCGAGTCCAGAGCGGTAAGATTGAACTCAAAGGGATACGGTTAGATTCAGGTGATTTAGTCGAACTATCCCAAAAAGTTCGATCGATCCTGCCAAACGTCGAAATTACGGCAAGTGGCGACATTGATGAATTTGAGATGGCGCGATTACAGACCGCAGGAGCTTGTATTGATGGCTATGGAATTGGCACAAAACTAGTGACAGGCGCACCCGTCAACGGTGTGTACAAACTGGTGGAAATCGACGATATTCCCGTCAGGAAGAAATCATTCGGTAAACAAACCTATCCCCATCGCAAGCAAATTTTTCGCCAGATCGATCGTGGCAAGATCATACGCGATCGACTCGCCCTCGCCACAGAAACATCCCAACCTGATGAGCAACCCTTACTGGAACTGGTGATTAAGCAAGGTGAGCTAATTAAATCGATCGATTGTCTTGATACGATCTCCCACCGCACCCGCACCTCGGTTACCTCTCTT
This sequence comes from Pseudanabaenaceae cyanobacterium MP8IB2.15, assembly GCA_030248825.1. Taxonomy (GTDB): domain Bacteria; phylum Cyanobacteriota; class Cyanobacteriia; order Pseudanabaenales; family Pseudanabaenaceae; genus JARCMB01. The sequence continues at coordinate 6,863 of JARCMB010000273.1, forward strand.
CCACCATCTTGTCGAGATCTGATTCATCCCAATCCAATTCCAATCGAGATCTCCGATCGATTGCTCGAAAAGTAAATCAGTAAGTAAAAATTTCACCCATAACCTTAATCATCGATCGATAATTATGAACATTGCTCTATTCGGAACTAGTGCCGATCCACCCACATTGGGACATCAGACAATCTTGAACTGGTTGTCTGAACGCTACGATCTTTGTGTCGTTTGGGTTTCTCATAACCCATTCAAATCTCACCAAGCTTCGATCGAGCAACGAATTGAGATGATGAGATTATCGATCGAATCGATCGATCCAGCGCGACCCAACCTCGAACTTCATCCTGAAATTAGTAGCCCCAGAACTCTGATCACAGTTCAACAGGCGCGCGAGATTTGGCAGGATGCTAAATTTACATTGGTGGTTGGTTCCGATCTAGTGCGACAATTGCCGACTTGGTATCAAGCCGATCGATTGCTCAGACAGGTGAAAATATTAGTTGTACCGCGTCCTGGCTTTTGGATGACCGATCGAGATATGATCGCACTTCAATCTCATAACGCCGACATCTCGATCGGGGAACTCACGGTTCCAATCGTTTCTTCGTCCGCATATCGTAACAATGGCGACAAATCAGGCATAATACCCTCAGTCGCCGCATATATTGAGCAGGAGCACCTGTACGAATGGCAAGTAAAACACGCTATCCACTAGCGGATTTTAAAGTGGGAGTTGATAACGTGATTTTCTCGGTCGATACAGAGCAAAATCGACTGCTGGTGTTGCTGATCATGAGAGATTCTGAGCCATATCGCGATTACTGGTGTCTGCCTGGGACATTAGTACGTCAGGGCGAATCTTTAGAAGATGGCGCATATCGGATTCTATCGGAAAAGATTCGGGTCAAAAATCTCTATCTAGAGCAACTCTATACTTTTGGTGAACCTGGACGCGATCCACGAGAAGCCCCCAGCAGTTATGGTGTGCGATATCTCTCTGTGAGTTATTTTGCGCTTGTCGCTCTCTCTGCCGCCGAATTAATCGCTGATGGCGTGAGTGGGATCGCTTGGTATCCGATCGAACAAGTTCCCAAACTCGCCTTCGATCATAATCGCATTTTAGAATATGGTCATCACCGCCTCCGCAATAAATTAGAGTACAGCCCCGTCGCTTTTGATGTCCTCCCAGAATTATTTACGCTCGGCGATCTCTATCAACTCTATGTCGCTGTTTTAGGCGAAGGTTTTTCGGACTATTCTAATTTTCGATCGCGTCTGCTCAAACTCGGATTCCTCAAGGAAACTGGGGTGAAGGTGTCGCGTGGAGCAGGTCGTCCCGCCAGTCTCTATCGATTTGATGCTGAAGCATTCGAGCAGTTTAAGGATAAGCCAATGGTATTTATTTAATCCAGATTTTTAGGAGGAAGTTAAGCGATGTCATATAGAGAATTTAGTCTTGCGAAAGTTAAGAAAGCTTTTAACCTATCGATCGATGAGAAAGTCGATATCTATGCGAATATCCCAGAATTAGAATGCAGTCAGCTTCTGACCGAAACATTAAGCTATAACGTCCCCTTAGCTCTAGCAATTAGTACAGAAAAAGCCCGTCCTGAGATGATCGTAACGCCAATCTTGATCGAGGTGAGAAGGCAACTCCAATCAAAATTTAGCTTGTTCTCAGGCGTGGAGTTTACGGTTGATAGTCAGAAAGGATTGAATGGATTCTGTGATTTTATTATTAGCGGTTCTAGCGAGCAGTTTTTTGTGAGTGCGCCTGTGATGATGCTAGTCGAAGCGAAAAATGATGACATCAAATCTGGTTTGGGACAATGTGTCGCAGAAATGTATGCAGCTCAGTTGTTTAACGAGCAAGAAGGGAATCAGATCGAAACAGTCTACGGGGCGGTAACGACTGGGAGCATTTGGCAATTTCTGCAATTGTCTGGAAATTCGATTTCGATCGATCGGAGTGAATATTACCTGTCGAATGTGAATAGAATCCTCGGAATTTTGGCAAATAGTATAAATACCAGCTTATCGAAGTAAACATACGCAAATAGGTACAGATCGTGAACAATTTACAAAATAATTTCTCGATTGGAGTAGCCCAGCTTAATCCCATTATTGGTGACTTGAAAGGTAATGCGGCGGCGATTCTCACCGCAGCCAAATCGTGTGTCGATCGAGGCGTAAAATTATTACTCACTCCCGAACTCTCACTCTGCGGCTATCCACCACGCGATTTGCTGATGCACGATCGATTCGTTCAAGATATGTCGATCGCCTTACAACATCTCGCCCAATCTCTCCCACCCGAAATCGCTGTCCTCGTAGGCACAGTTGAACCCAATCCCAATGCTCGAACTTCAGGCGGCAAGCCACTTTTTAACAGTGTAGCCCTGCTCCAGTCGGGAAAAATCCAGCAAATCTTTCATAAGCGATTACTACCAACATACGATGTATTTGATGAAGATCGATACTTCGAGCCAGGATCTTGTCCTAATTTCTTTACGCTAAAAGTCGAAGAGCACCAGATCCGAATAGGCGTGACGATTTGCGAAGATGCTTGGAACGATCGAAGGTTTTGGGATAACAGGTTATATGCGGATGATCCCGTCGCTGATTTAGCCGCACAGGATGTGGATTTATTAGTCAATCTCTCCGCCTCTCCTTATGCGGTTGGTAAGCAGAAGTTAAGAGCAGCGATGCTTAGTCACAGTGCATTACAACACAATCTCCCACTCATATACGCCAACCAAGTGGGAGCCAATGACGATCTGATTTTTGATGGCGGTAGTATGGCATTCGATCGACATGGTAACCTTGTGGGATGTGCAGCTACTTTCCAAGAAGATTTAATGTTTGTGGTATATGACTTTGAGCAGAAAGATTTAATTCCTACTGCGCTCTTCCCTAAAAAACATCGCCAGATCGAGTATCAGATTAGCGATAAAACTGAGAGCGACGATCGAGTGATTTTTGAGGCACTAGTCTTGGGCGTGAGCGATTATGTGCGGAAATGTGGATTTAAACAAGCTGTGATTGGGCTGAGTGGTGGCGTGGATTCGGCTTTAGTTGCCGCGATTGCTGCTACGGCGATCGGTTCCCAAAATGTATTAGGCGTTCTCATGCCTTCTCCTTATAGTTCCGATCATTCGATTAGCGACGCTCTAGAACTGGCGAATAACTTGGGGATTGGGACGCAGATCATCCCGATCGAACCGATGATGGCAGCATTCGATCGAAGTCTAGGGAGTTTATTTGAGGGCACAGCTAGTGGGATTGCCGAAGAGAACCTGCAATCACGGATTCGCGGCAGTTTGTTGATGGCGATCTCAAATAAATTCGGTCATCTTTTGCTCTCAACTGGGAACAAGTCGGAAATGTCTGTGGGATAC
>JARCMB010000033.1 GCA_030248825.1 Pseudanabaenaceae cyanobacterium MP8IB2.15
AAAGAGATTGCGGTCAAAATGAAAACCAAGAATCCTCTGATGGCAGAGATTTTTTCATTGATGAGTCGTGATGAAGCGCGTCATGCAGGATTTTTGAATAAAGCGATGCCAGATTTTAATCTGTCGTTGGATTTGTCAACTCTCTCCAAGAGCAAAAATTACGTCTATTTTGCGCCCAAGTTCATTTTCTACGCCACCTATCTTTCTGAAAAAATTGGCTACTGGCGTTATATCAAGATTCACCAGCATTTGGCGGCACATCCTGAAAATATGGTTTATCCGATTTTCCGTTTCTTTGAAAATTGGTGTCAGGACGAAAATCGTCACGGCGATTTCTGTAATCTTTTGCTCAAGAGTCAGCCCCAGTTCCTAAATGATTGGAAAGCAAAACTGTGGTGTCGTTTCTTTTTGTTGTCGGTATTTGCGACGATGTATCTCAATGACATCTGTAATCGCTCTGACTTTTACGAATCGATCGGGATGGATACAAAAGCTTATGTCGATGCCGTCCTCAAAGACACGAATCGCGATGCTGCCAAGGCTTTTCCTGTGATCCTCGATCTAGAAAATCCTAAATTCTGGTCGCGGCTCGATCGATGCGTTGTTAACAGCAATAAACTCGCTGAGATTGAGGCTTCTGATGCACCGAAACCACTCAAAGTGTTACAAAAGCTACCTCACTTGATTGGTAATGGTTGGCAATTCTTGCAACTCTATTTGCAAAAGCCAATTGAGATTAACAAGGCTGCTGTTTTGTAATTTCTTGAGTAGGGGCCATTCATGAATGACCCCTACTTTATTTCTCTTTACCCCTCTTTACCTCAGCCCTATTAATTTTTCGTAGAGCTTGGATGTCTTGGTCAGCATAATTTCGGTGGTAAAATCCCGTTTGTATTTTTGATATCCATTTTGACCAAATTGGGTGGCTAGTTCTCGGTCTTCGATTAGATGTTTTAGCCTTAAAGTCAGAGCTGCGACATCTTTAGGTTCGATCGAATAGCCAGTTTCGCCATCGATCACTTGTTCGGGAATGCCGCCCACCTTTGTCCCAATTACGGCTTTATGCTGCGCCATAGCTTCGACACAAGCGAGACTACAGGCTTCTTGGAGTGATGGCAGCACAAATATATCAAATAGCTCGATCAGATTCGGTAAATCATTCACATATCCTGCAAAGATGATTCGATCGATCATTCCCAAACTCCGAGCTAATTCCTTTAACTCATGTTCCAATTCCCCACTCCCAGCTAGCACCAACCGCAAGCGCAGATTACTTTTAGCCAGATTGGCAAAAGCCTGAATCAGATAAGTTAATCCTTTCGCTTCGGTCAATCGCGCCGCCGTGCCAATAATGATCTGTTCCGATCGATCGAGTCCGAACCTGTGGGCGAATGCTTGAGATTTTTCGGCACTGAGTTGTGGCCGATCGACCCCGTTGTAAATCAGATTTAATTTAGATCGATCGATTCCCAACTTCGATAAAATATCTTGCTCAGCTTCACACACCGCGATCGAAGCCTCAGCACTCCAATTCACAAACCAACACGCAAGTTGATAACTCACCATACTTTGATCGCCATGATAGCCATGCACTGTAAATAAAATCGGCACGCGGGGCAAAAATAGCTTGGTGAGTAAAATCAACTCATGCGCCGCATGGACATGGACTAAATCGATTGGTTTCGATCGATTAATTGCCTGTATACCTTGACGAAACTGAGTAATCCCGCCAACAAGATTTTGCTCTAAGCGCGGAAAAGCATAGTAATCAATATCTTGAGATTTGAACTGGTCAGCACTAGCTCCATCTGGGGCAAGCAGTGAAACCTTGTTGTCATGCTGAAAGTGTTTGATTAAGCTCAGGGCTTGCTTTTCAGTTCCCCCTTGCTCTAGATAAGGCAAAATGTACAGAATGTGTGGCACTGAATTAACCGAGTATGGCGACAAGTGTAGGGATTAGGGAGTGGGAAACTCTATAATAGTATGGACTTCGCACGATTTTACCCATGCCAGATCTCAATCCCAATCTCAAAAAACCTAAGCCGAAAACCCAACAGGTGATTACGCCCAAACCACACTGGCAAGGAAGTTTGAGTGAGTATGTCACATCGATCGACTGGTCACCTGATGGCAAACTATTAGCGGCAGCAAGTGCGGCGGGGGAAGTTGGACTATATCGAGAAGCAACTAAGCAATTCACGCTTTTGCAAGTAGCTACAGATATTTCGGTAGATTGTGTCAGTTTTTCGGCTGATGCTAAATGGCTCGTCGCCGCAGGTCAGGACGCAAAAATCTATCTCTGGGATGTTTCTTCATCTCATCCAACCCTCACCAACACACTAGACATGGGAGATGCTTGGATCGACCAACTAGCATGGCATCCCACTCGATCGGAGTTTGCTTTTAGCCTAGGTAAGTATGTCCAGATTTGGAGCGTTGACACCCAAGATATTGTCACAACTGTGAGTTTTGAGCATTCTTCAGTCCTCGCGCTCAACTGGCATCCATCGGGTGAATGGCTGACGGTAGGGGGATATCAGGGGATCAAACTTTGGCGCGCTAGCGACTGGTACGAAGACCCCGTTAACTTTGAGCTACCCACTGCCACCGCCTTACTTGCTTGGGACAAGGCAGGGAAATATTTAGCGGCAAACACGATCGATAAAAACGTCTTGCTATTAGAGTGGCATGGTAGTGATTTCGAGAGTTCGCCTTGGCGGATGCAAGGATTTCCAGGCAAGATTCGGGCTTTTGCTTGGTCAGCAGCTCAAGCCCAAACTCAAGATCTTGCTCCAATGCTTGTGACATCGAGTGGGGCAGAATCTGTAGTCTGGCGACGCGACCCCGATCCTGAAATTGGTTGGGAAGGTGAAGTTTTGCAAGGACATATCGGTAATGTCAATTCGATCGCTTTTCGACCCGACACTGAACTGCTAGCCTCAGCAGGAGAAGATGGCAAGGTTAGTCTTTGGCAAAATGCAAAACACTGGGTACAGATGCTGAATAACTCTCGATCGCCCATTACTTGTATGCAATGGCAACCACAAGGACAAAGACTATCGATCGGCAACGATCGAGGTGAACTGACAATTTGGGCGGAATCGACTCAGGCAATGGGATTTGGAGCTAGATCGTGATCCCGATCGATTAATTTCAAAGGACTACCGCTTGATTTTTTGCAACTATTTTTTGCAACTATGAGTTAGTATTTGGCATACTTAATTCCAATCCTGCACAATCTCTATGGAAATCTGGGAGTTTCTATTACAGAAAAAAGGTGACAAGTCTTGGTTGCCACTAGAATCTCCTACCGTCGAAATTTTAGAGGGGCAGTATCGTTTAGCTGCTCGATCGAATTTCGCCAATTTTCCGATTGGGATTCAACTCAGTTACGAGCCAAGTTCTGATACTGATTACAAGCCCACACAGCAGAAGATTTCTAAAAGAGTCAGTTCTGAAGGGTTGCTGATCGTGCTGCCCTATACCAATCTTACCCCTGGTGTTTGGCAAATTAGTTGTGTCAAATCCGATCGGATGCCAGCAACTGGGCAAGCCACTGATCCTAAAGCTTGGGCGGTGCGAGTTCAGTTTGATGTTTTAGCGGTTTCGCCTGAAATGGCAGCAGAATGGCAGCTATCACCAACAGATCTAAGATCGGAATTTGTCCCGCCTGTTTTGACCCTCGCGCCTGATTTAGTCAAACCTTCGATCGATTCTGCTTCGATCGATCCAGTGCTTAGCAGATTAGATCTAGCTCGTCAGATTTCACAGCAACGATCGGAGCAGCTAGTTGAGTCAGTATTCAATGAATTTTCGCCTTTCGAGCCTAAAGTCGAGCCTGAATCTCTAGAACCCCAACTTAAATTACTAAGACAGCCTGTTCAGGAAAAACCCCTCGAAGAGTCTAATATTGAGCCATCCGATCTTGGAGCTATTCCTGCAAACATTCCCCCAACCTTGATCAGCTTAAGCCAAGCCCAATTTTTGGTGGACCGAGGACAAAACGTTAATATTGCTGGCAAAGCTTATGTCACAGGAGATTTAGAGATCATTCTCAAAAATCCCCAAGATCTAGAAGTTTTGTTGCATCAACGCCATTCCTTGCCCCCAGTTTCTAATGATTCCGAGTCGATCGATTTTAGCCACGAAATTCAGTTACCCCAATTATTTCGATCGCAAGTGATGATCGGAGAAGTGAGGTTATACCCGACTGAGAGTTTGGGTCTAAGTGAAGGTAATTATGTGACTCGGCAAGCGATCGCGATCACTTGTCAAATGGGCGATCCGATCGCGGAAATGTCGAAAATTGCTGAAGAGGTAGAAGCCGTTTTAGATCCAGCCCCTTTACCCACTCCAATGCCACAGCCCATCCCCAAGAAGCCATTGGAGGTATTACAACTTCCACCTTTACGATCGAACGCCCAGTCCAACATCAGCAAATCTACTGGTTCTATTCCTCCCATTCCCCTGCCCGTTAAGTTGCTAACTTTGCCATCTCTGGTTCGCAAAAATGAACTGCCTGAGAATTTAGCTGAAACTGAAGTTAATCAATGGATTGAGCAGGTTACCGACCTATCTGACCTTTTCGGCGAAGCTGAGTTGTCGCAATTACTGCCTGAAGGTGCCAGTATCCAGCTAGATCGCATACCAGATGCCCAACCAGAAGAAACCGAACAGGCTGAAGATAATTTGCATTATGACTTTGAAGATCCCTCTCAACTAACTAAGCGATCTGGCAACGACAATTTAAACCTAAGCGATCGATTCTTAAATAAATTACAAACTCTCTCTCAGACTTCGATCGAAGAATTACAAGAATCAGAAATCACCACAGATCCCGAAATATTAGAACTCCAGCCTCCTGTCGAACTCACAGATC
>JARCMB010000274.1 GCA_030248825.1 Pseudanabaenaceae cyanobacterium MP8IB2.15
CTCTGAAACTGGACTTCGGTAAAGATAATTGACTTTTCTACAACATCTGGCAGGAAAATGCCATCAAATCTAAAAGCCTTCTCTTTTACCTCGGCTGAAATAAACTCGTAGCCGTCAGCATTTGATTCTGGTTGCTCGATTAGTTCAAATAGTAATGTATGAAAGTTCTGAAATAGTTGATAGAAGAGGGTATCGGTTCTCATGGTTGACTGGAATTATAGAGCTTGAAGGTTTCGGTAAATGTAAAACAGTTGCTTGAAGGGCTTTGCCCCTCAAACTCCCCATTGGGGGACGAGGTGCCTCCCCCAAACCCCCTGCACAGGTTACAGTTCTTGTGTCCCAGTTACTTTGTCGTGATTCCTTTTCCTGACAAGATAGTTTTGTTTCTAGCACTGCTTTGTCGAGGTTGAGGGCAGTTTTACTTTTACCTAACGCTCTACTCTAGTTCTGTCCAGCTCGATCGCCATGTTAGTTCGGCTTCGGCGATCATTTTGAGTTTTTGCTTTCGCTCTAGTTCGCTGTGTAGTTGGTTTAGTCGCGCAGATAGGACGCGCAATTCGCCACGATGTGACATCACAGTCCGATTGGTGAATTCTACTTCTGACAGGCGGATTTGGATCTCTGTCACTGTCTCTTTGGTGGATGAGTCAAGGATATTTGCCGTAATTAGAAGGTCGTTGGCGGTCTGGGACGCTTCAGATAGGGTTTTAGTCAGTAGTCGATCGACGGCTTCTTGATCGGATTGCAGGTTTTGAACACATTCGGCTAGCGATTGCCTGACGAGATCGACGGTGGTTTTGGCGAGGATTTGCACGTCTTGCTGAAGTTTATGTCGTCGATCGAAGCTTAGGGTCAAAAAAGCAGCAGGTCGATCGCGAGTACAAACTTGGTACATCGCGATAATCACCTGCTGCTGAACTGCTTGGGCCACTGCTTCGGCATATTCGAGATATGTAGACTGGATCTTAGTTGCCGTCGAGTCGATCGATGTCTCGATTTCGGTAATTTCCTGTTCGATTTGCCTGAGCGCAGTGCTCATATTTTTTAGTCCTGAGGGCCTTCGCCAACAACATAACGAGAGAAGCGGCGCACTCTGATATTTTCGTTCAGCTTAGCGGCGGTTTCTTTGACCAATTCATCAACTGTTTTGGATTGCTCTTTAATATAGGGCTGATCCAGCAGGCTCATTTCCCTGAGGCGTTTGTCAATTCGTCCTTGTAAGATTTTATCTTTAATTGCTTCTGGTTTACCAGAGAGGTCATCTTTGCCTGATTCGATTTCACGCTCTTTTGCGACAATTTCGGCAGGAATATCAGCAGTGCTGACGTACTCGACGTTGGGGCAAGCGGCGATTTGCTTGGCAACGTTATCTGCTAGCTCTTTTAGTTCTTCACGTCGGGCGACAAAATCAGTTTCACAGTTTATTTCGACCAGAACACCAATCCGTGCGCCAAAGTGAATATAGCTATGGACTATGCCTTCAGCCGCAACCCGACTGGCTTTCTTGGTGGCGGAGGCTAAACCTTTCTGACGGAGATATTCGGCCGCTTTGATCGGATCGGCATCTGTTTCTTCGAGTGCTTTTTTGCAATCTTTGATGCCTGCGCCTGTCTTAGCACGGAGTTCTTGAACTTGTTTGGTGGTTATTTCTGCCATGATTGTTTACCCGTAAGGTCTGTGTGAGGTGTAAGTTTTTACCACTAATTATTAACGATCGATAGTTTAGCTCTATATAAGATTAAGATCTAAACTATCGATCTACTATTGCCTAGGCATCAGCTAAGGCTGACTCAGTCTCTGGATCGGCGGCGGCAACTTCATCAACAAACGTCTCGATGCTGTCGTAGTCTACTTCGTCGATCTGACCGTGACGACCTTCGTAGATCGCATCAGCTAGTTTGCCAATGATCAGTTTGATCGATCGAATGGCATCGTCATTCGCAGGGATGGCAATGTCTACGGTATCTGGATCGCAGTTGGTATCAAGCATCGACACAATTGGAATACTGAGCTTTTGGCATTCTTGCACAGCATTGTATTCGCGTTTTTGGTCAACGATCACGACGATATCGGGTGGCTTCCGCATGGTTTTGATGCCACCGAGATACTTTTGCAGTTTCTCCATTTCCCGCCGTATCATCGAGGCTTCTTTTTTCGGTAATCGATCGAGTGCGCCACTCTCATCCCGACGTTCTAGATCTTTCAATCGATCGACGCGAGTTTTAATCGTCGTCCAGTTGGTGAGCATCCCGCCCAGCCACCTTTGGTTGACATAGTAACTGCCGCAACGTAGGGCTTCTTGGGCAACGATGCCTGCTGCTTGCCGTTTAGTGCCGACAAATAATACTTTTTTTCCTTGTTCTGAAGCCTGACGCATATAGTTGTAGGCTTCGTCCATATACTGAGCCGTCTGTACGAGGTCGATGATGTGAACACCATTGCGCTCGGTAAAGATGTATGGCTCCATTTTGGGATTCCAACGACGGGTTTGGTGCCCAAAGTGAACTCCTGACTCTAGCAGTTGTGCTAGGGAAACTACTGGCATTGATTTAACTCCTTGTGTTCGGGTTTATCCTTACACTTGGGCGCATCCTCGTTAGCTTTATAAGCTTTAAGAACACCCGAAACCCCAAGTGTGTGAAATTTTTGACAACCCTACCAGTTTATATTGTTTTGCGATCGCATAAGCAATTAAATCTTATAAGCAGTAACGTACAATATTTCTGTACAACTAGTAATTTTAGTGATTTAAATATGGCTATAGAAACAACTTATACACAAGCACGTCAGAATTTGGCAAGCTTGCTCGATCGCGTCACAAACGATCGAGAGATTGTATACGTAAAGCGGCGTAGTGGTGAGAGTGTAGCTTTAATTGCCGCAGATGAATTGCAGAGTTTGCTAGAAACCATGCACCTGTTGAGATCGCCCAAAAATGCTGAACGATTGCTTAGAGCAATCGATCGTGCCCACGATCGCACAGAGTTACCCATAGCCCCTAAAGAATTACGCAAGGAGCTAGGGCTTGAAAAAGGATAATACTCCTCTTGCTAGAACAGCGGTTTTCGATTCAGACTTTCGCGAAGATTTGAGAAGTTGGATAGAAACAGATCGTAAAGTGGCATTAAAGGTAATGGATCTAGTGGAGGCGGTAATGCAAGATCCTTTTACTGGAATCGGCAAGCCAGAACCACTAAAGTATCTTGGCTCGAATATCTGGTCTCGCCGTATTACCCAAGAGCATCGGTTGGTTTATCTGGTTGGTCAAGAGCGAATTAATTTTTTACAATGTCGCTATCATTACTAACTTTCTACTGCATTTTGAGGGCTTCGCAGGAAGTCATATTTTTGAGTGTGACTAGCTGCTGTCGGGCTTGTTTTTGCTTGTCGATCGATTGTTCCAGTTCTTTTTTTAAGTCTTGAACTTTTTTGGTAGCTTTGTCTAGCTGGGATTGTGAGACTGCACCTTCTTTTAGCAAAGCTTGAAAGTCTTTGGTTTTAGCTTCGGCTGCTTCGATCTGGGCTTTGGCGACATTCACAACTGCTGTGGTTTGAAACACGCTTTCGTTGGCTTGCTTGATGTAGCGATCGCATGAGCTGTCAGGTGTAGCATTGGAAGGGGGCAAGCCTAGCAATAAAACTAGGATTGCCATCAATAAGGTCGAGAAGTCAGTTCCGATATTGATCATGAGTTGTTGCGATCGCTTAATCATTTGGGCAAACCATCTAGACAAAATTAAAGTAACTACTGGTCAGAGACAGGCTAGGAACACCTTGAGCGATCGCAATGAGTTCGTCACCTGCGGTAAATCCAACAATGCCGTCGTCATCTAGGTAAATCGAGATCCCAGTCGGGAAACCTGAAGGCGAGCCACCTAAAACATAGTTAGAGACATTGCCTTTAAGTTGGATCGAATCCTCGGATAAGTTGAAATCTGTGATCACAGCATAGCTAAAAGATGAGCCAGTACCATCATTATAGAAAACTTTACTGCTATCGCCCAAGACAAATCGATCGACACCAGAACCGCCAGTGAGCGTATCAATTTCACCTACGCCTGGGTTAGCGTCACCGAGGTTTGC
>JARCMB010000275.1 GCA_030248825.1 Pseudanabaenaceae cyanobacterium MP8IB2.15
CGATTTATCCGACTAATGCTTAAGAGGCTGCAAGCCTCTTCTTAAGATGTCAAATGGGTTCTATAATCCTTTTGGCTTGACTCTTACTTACTAGATTTCGATGCCGCCTTTGCTTCGATCGATTCTAACCGACTCTTTAACTCCTGATTCTCTTTTTTAAGTTGATCGAATTCTTCGCGCAGTTGTTTGAAGCCTTCATCTTTGCCGATTGCTTTTTGGACTCGTTGGATTGCTTCTTCTGCCATGCGTTTGATTCTGCCATCGGTTTCTTGGTTTGCAAAAGATTGCAAAATCCCAATTGCGGCGGGACTATCGACTTGTCCTAACGCAATCACCACAGACATTTGCGTGCGAAATAGAGGTTCTCTGGCGATCGACTGTAAGCGATTGAGAATCTGTGCGGTTTTGGATTTGGATTGAGATTTACCCATTGCCCCAAGCGATCGAATTGCGCTCAGACGCAGATAGTACGGCACATCAGGCGCAGTATATTTCAGGACGATCTCTAACGCCTCATCCGCATCTTTGAGTTTGGATAAACCCGAAATCGCCCCAGAGCGGACTGTTTCATTCCAACCAGCTCTCTCTTTGAGTACGGTATTTAAAAGTTTGATTACCTTACTTGGTTCTCGATCGTGACTGAGCGCGGCGGCTAGATCGCCCGTACAGTCTGCGGCGGTGGCTTCGACATAGTAGCTCGGATCGCCTTTTTTGACGAAGGGTTTAATCAAATCCAAGCTGGCTTGAGTTTTAGTCTTAGCGAGATTGGTAATTACAGTACGGCGAACTCTGGCATCGGTATCTGCTAAGCCTTGGGCTAAAGCTGTAAATGCTTGGTCTAGTTTGATTTCAGCCAAGGCATGTGCGACTTCCACCCGCACTCCCCAAAAAGTCTCTTCCAATAAGGATTTCTCCAAAGCTCTCACGGCTTCGAGTCCACCTTTTTTGGCAATCGCTTCAGCACACTGGATCTTTGCCAATGGGTCGGGATTGAACTGCAAGCCAGCTTTGAGTTCGGCTAAGCCATATTCAAGTGTGACTTGTTTGAGATAGTTATTGCCATGATCGAAACTGATGAAGCTGGGCTTACTTTCTAATGGGAAATAGAATGCTTGCTCTTTCTCAAATACTCTGACGGTGAAGGTTTTGAGTGATAGTACTGGTAATTCATCTGGATTTTCAGCTAACTTCTCGGCTGATTTCGGCTCGACAAACCCAAAGGCAATCGGCAGCTTTAGATCGAAGAGATCGTCTTGAGTCTGTGTGACCGTGACTTTTGCGAGGTTATTGTCGTTATCCCAACTATAGCCAAGCTTATATTCAGGATGTCCACCGCGAAACACATATTGATCGAACAGGAAAAGCACATTCTTACCTGATGCTTTTTCGATCGATCTGATCAGATCGATCGTCTCAACAGTTTTGTGCGCGTTGTCGTTAACAAAAGTATGGATCGATTTCCAGAATAGCTCTTCACCTAGCTCAGTTCGCAGCATGTGATAGACGCAGCCGCCCTTTTCATAGATGTGTCGATCGTATAGTTCAATCGCCTCGCGGTAAACGTGTGTCACCATCGGACGACGGTAGCGACCAGAATCTTCACTAAAGTAGCCGCGTGCTTCACCCAAGCGATAATAAGCGGCATCTTCGGCCCCGTATTCATGATCTGTCCACAGGACTTCGGCATAAGTGGCAGCACCCTCTTTCACCCAAGCGTGAGACCAGTGCTTGATCACAACCAGATCGCCAAACCATTGATGGGCGAGTTCATGCGCTACTAGGCTTTCGGAACCGCGATTGTCGATCGACGCACGGGCATCCAATATACAAGCATCAGTAAGAACTGTAGTGGAGGTATTTTCCATCCCACCAAAGGTAAAGTCGGCAGCGCAAACTTGGGCATATTTGGGATAGGGATAGTCATAGCCATATTTTTGACTAAAGAACTCGATCATGCGCGGCGTTTTGCCCATGGTCAAGATCACATCCTCGGCGGTGCGATTCTTATCCACGTAATAATTAACAGGAATCCCGCGCCATTCATCTTTAACTTCGAGATAGTCACCCACGGTCAATGTCATCAAATAAGAAGGATGAATCTGTTTCTGCGACCAGTGATAGATTTTATCTTTGCCTTTCTCTTTGACTTCGACTAATTCACCATTGGAAATCGCGATCATATTACCTGGGACGCGCACTCGGATTTCTGATGTCGCCAATTGTCCAGGATAGTCAAAACATGGGAACCAATAGCGCGAATCTTCATCTTCGCCTTGAGTCCATACCTGTGTGGGTTTATCAGGATAATGCTCGGTGGGAAGGATAAAGTAAATCCCTTTTTGTGGTTGAACAACGACATATTCGATCGAGAGCGTAAATACTTCACCTGCAACTGTTGGCTGCTTGAGGCGCACTTTCAGAAACTCACCGTCATAGTCAAAGTGTTGGGCCGTTTTCAGGATTTTGACTGACTCGATCTGCATATTTACGGCATCAAGCGTCAGGTCAATTATGCCGCTACGCACAGGGTTAATTCGGATCTGGCAGATTCCTTCTAGGGTTTGGTTGGGAATGTCTAGCTCTAAATCCAGTTTAATGTGCTCTACCTGTCCTGGTCGATCGGGGTTGTAATGGGGTTTGGCTCCTGGTAATTGAAAAGATTTGTACTTTTTGCTACCATTTTTTTCGTTATCCCAGTGAACCATAATTGTTTTGCGTGATTTCAGGAAAATTTACGTTGACTCTTGCCTATTGTACGACAAGGCTACTTAGTTTGCGCTAGGATTTACCCCAGAGACATTGCCTGAGTCACACGGTAGATGCTGGGCAGGATCTAGGTTAATATGGATCTGAGCCGACCGATACATCTTTAATTTTCGCAAATAAAATGGTTATTTCCGTTGAACATCAAAATGGAATCAAACAAATAGAATTTGAGAAGCAATTTTCAAACTTAGTCAAGCAATGGAAAGATGAAACTGCTGGTCATTCTTCTGTCTCCAAGAAACTACTAAATTTTTCTCACCTAAGAATTATCTCAATGGGAGAAGCTGTGGTTCCATTAATATTACATGAGCTTAAACAAAGCCCCGATCATTGGTTTGTAGCCCTCAAAGCCATTACAAATGCCGATCCTGTTAGTCCTAATGCTAGCTTCGACCAAGCAGTGCAAGAGTGGCTAAAGTGGGGTTATGAAAAGAGAGATATCTTTTAAAAATACATGAAAACATTTTTGGTCACAGGTGGGGCGGGATTTATTGGGGCTAACTTTATCCTGCGTGCCAGACGCAACAAGTGGGCAAACATAATTAATCTTGACAAGCTAACTTATGCAGGTAACTTGCAAACACTAGCAGAATTGCAATTCGATCGAGACTACAAGTTTTTTCAAGCTGATATCGGTAATCTGGAATTTGTGAAATTTTTGTTAACAGAATATCAACCCGACGCGGTCGTAAATTTTGCCGCCGAGAGTCATGTCGATCGATCGATCGTCAAACCTGATGACTTTATTCAAACCAATGTTGTTGGCACATTTCAGTTATTAGAGGCGACGAAATCTTATTGGCAGAACTTACCGCCGCAACAGCAAGATCACTTTCGGTTTTTGCATGTATCAACTGATGAGGTTTATGGCACGCTCAGCTTTACCGCACCCGCTTTTACAGAACAGACACCCTATACGCCAAATAGTCCCTATGCTGCTTCTAAGGCTTCATCCGATCATCTAGTCAGAGCTTATCACCACACTTATAAGTTACCGACTTTAACGACAAATTGCTCGAATAACTATGGCTCTTACCAATTTCCTGAAAAATTAATTCCCTTAACAATTCTCAACGCCCTAGAAGGCAAGCAATTACCAGTTTACGGTAGCGGTCAAAATGTCAGAGATTGGCTATATGTTGAAGATCACTGTGATGCGATTAACTTAGTCTTAGCCGAAGGGCAAGTTGGTGAAACCTACAACATCGGCGGCGAAAGTGAAAAAAATAACCTAGAAGTGGTCGAAAAAATCTGTGCGATTCTCGATCGGCTTGCACCACAGCCAGACTTCAAGCACTCTAGTTTAATTACCTTTGTCAAAGATCGCCCTGGGCATGACCTCCGCTATGCGATCGACTGCAATAAAATCAAGCGAGAATTAGGTTGGCAACCCCAAGAAAGTTTTGATAGTGGGCTAATGAAAACAATTAATTGGTATATGAGTAATACCGCTTGGGTCGATCGAGTCAAATCTGGGGCTTATCAGGATTGGATCACCCAAAACTATGCCTCTAGAATTACAAGTTAAAGCTTAGTAAAAACAGGCGCAGCTTAAATACTCTTAACCTGTTTAAGTACCTTTTCTTCCAGATCGCGCTATAATTTTGAATCTATATCTAACGAGCCTAGGGTTCATGTGTTAAGTCTGCGTGAATACCAAGACTAGTTCAGACGTGAGATGTATACCGCGCTGCTATCACAGATGCTACTACATTTCTAGGAGGAGTAAAAACTTAAGGAGATAACCCGCTAGGAAAACTTCAGTATGGTCAATCAGACGAAAACCTCTACTAAATCAACCAAATCTTCTAATAAAGTTGGCAATTATGTTGCCAATGGTGGCATTGCTGCCAATGCTTCCACGAGTAATGTTGGCTTTACTCATGCCGACTTTGCCGCCTTGCTGGACAAATACGACTACCACTTCAGTCCTGGCGACATCGTGGCAGGAACAGTTTTTAGCCTTGAACCAAGAGGCGCTCTGATTGATATCGGTGCAAAAACTGCCGCGTACATTCCTATTCAGGAAATGTCGATCAATCGTATTGACCAGCCCGAAGAAGTGCTGCAAAACAACGACACCCGTGAGTTTTTTATCCTCGCTGATGAAAATGAAGAAGGGCAACTCACGCTTTCGATTCGTCGAATTGAGTACATGCGGGCATGGGAACGTGTGCGCCAGTTACAGCAAGAAGATGCTACGGTTCGATCGCTAATTTTTGCGACCAATCGCGGTGGGGCACTGGTGCGGATCGAGGGTCTGCGTGGATTTATCCCAGGCTCACATATCAGCACTCGCAAACCCAAAGAAGATTTAGTTGGCGAAGAGTTGCCACTGAAGTTTCTAGAAGTAGACGAAGATCGCAATCGTTTAGTCTTGAGTCATCGTCGCGCCTTAGTGGAACGCAAGATGAACAAGCTAGAAGTTGGCGAAGTTGTACTTGGCGTTGTGCGCGGCATCAAGCCTTACGGTGCATTTATCGACATTGGTGGAGTCAGTGGTCTGCTGCACATTTCCGAAATTTCCCACGACCACATCGATACGCCTCACAATGTCTTCAACGTCAATGATGAAGTCAAGGTGATGATTATCGATCTAGATGCCGATCGTGGTCGAATTTCTCTTTCTACTAAGCAGTTGGAAGCTGAGCCAGGCGATATGGTTCGCGATCCTCAAGTTGTCTACACTGGCGCAGAAGAGATGGCAGCTAAGTATCGTGAACAGATGAATACTCCACCTGGCAGTGCGGTTTCACCCGATTCTGAGGGTACA